>JAFGXZ010000068.1 GCA_016936335.1 Fidelibacterota bacterium | reverse complement strand
TGATTGATGTTGATGAATGCGGGGATGGTTTCAGCGGGGTTTCCGACAAGCAGATGAAATCGAATCTTCAGATGGCGGCATTTATCCTCAATCTCCTGCAATCCTCTCAACATAAAGTCATACTGTCGCAGGGTGGCGCCCAGAAATTCAGGGACGAGATTGAAAATGATTATTAAGGACGTTTGATGTTCCAACGCCAGTTTTTGTGCATACAGCAGGGCCCAGTTATCGTAGACACGCTGGTCCCGGCTCATCCAGTAAACGACCGGACCGTCCGTAGGTGGCGCGTTGTTTATTTGGCGAATTCGGTTATTATCCACAAGCGCTGTTTCCATCTGGATAAGAATACAAAACTTTTAAACGAATCACAAGAATTGTATCCCGCAACTCATTTAGTAAGGCCATCGAAATATCTGTTTTTTTATTTCAGTCTGATTAAATTTAAAACCGACTCTTGACAAATCATTCAGGAAAGGAAACCATGGATCAGACAGAGATTCACGCTCGATTGGAACAGCTGCGCAGCGACTTCAATGGTGATATTTTCATTGATGAGCCGGCTCGCCTGATGTATGCCACCGACGCATCGGCCTACCGTGAAAAGCCCTTGGCCGTGACCCGCCCAAAAAACGCCGAAGATATCAAAACGCTTACCGGATTTGCACGTGATAATCATACTTCCCTGATTCCCCGGGCGGCCGGCACTTCACTGGCCGGACAGGTGGTTGGAAGTGGAATAGTGGTCGATATCTCGAAATACATGAACCGGATCCTGGAACTCAATCAGGAGGAGAAATGGATCCGCATCGAGCCGGGAGTCAATCTGGACGAGATGAATCTTTATCTGAAGGATTATGGTCTCTTTTTCGGCCCGGAAACCGCCACCTCGTCACGCTGTCTGATGGGCGGCATGGTAGGCAACAATTCCTGTGGCGCTCATTCGATTGTCTACCGGACAACTCGGGAACATACCATTTCTGTGAAAGGATTCCTCAGCGACGGTTCGGAAGTGGAGTTTGCCCCCCTGAGTAAATCCGAATTCGACCAAAAATGTGTTGGTAATTCGCTGGAAACTTCGATCTACCAGCAGATCAATACGATTCTGTCGAATCCGGAGAATCAGGCGGAAATTCGCAAGCAGTATCCGCACCCCGAAATTTATCGGCGTAATAATGGCTATGCGATCGATATTCTCCTGGAAACGGAGCCGTTTACCGATACAGACACACTCTTTAATTTTGCCAAATTGATTGCCGGTTCCGAAGGCACGCTGATGTTCATGACCGAGATCAAGCTGAATCTTGTTCCGCTGCCGCCGAAGGAAACGGCGCTGGTGTGCGTTCACTGCAAGACCCTGGAAGAGGCCTTCAAAGGGAACCTGGTTGCCCTGAAGCATGGTCCCGGCGCCGTGGAACTGATGGATGATGTTATCATTGCTCAGACTGAAAAAAACAGGGAGCAGAAAAAGAATCGCTTTTTCATCAAAGGCAATCCCAAAGCGATCCTGATCGCGGAGTTTGCCCGGGAAACACCGGAGGAAATAGAAGCGGTTACAACAACTATGATCGCCGATATGAAAGCAGCCGGATATGGCTATTATTACCCCGTCGTTACCGGTGGTGATATCCAGAAGGTCTGGAATCTCCGTAAAGCGGGACTGGGACTGTTGGGCAATATCCCGGGTGATGCCAAACCGGCTCCGGTGATTGAGGATACAGTCGTCCGGCCGGAGGATTTGCCGGACTATATGGTTGAAATTACAAACATGTTGAAAAGGCACGGCAAATCCTGTGTGCATTACGCGCATATCGGCTCCGGTGAATTGCATCTTCGGCCGGTATTGAATCTGAAGGACAGCGGCGATGTCAAACTGTTTCATGATATCCTGGCAGATACGGCGGAAATCGTTAAAAAATACCGGGGCTCACTGAGTGGCGAACATGGTGACGGCCGCCTGCGGGGCGAGTTCATTCCCTACATGGTGGGCGAAAAAAACTACCATCTGTTAAAAGATTTAAAGAAGACCTGGGATCCGCAAAACATTTTCAATCCCGGCAAGATTGTGGATACACCGGTGATGAACGAATGTCTGCGCTATATACCCGACCATCCAACCCGGGAGATCGAGACGATCTTTGATTTTTCCAAAGATCAGGGCATCGTGCGGGCGGTGGAGAAATGTAACGGTTCCGGTGATTGCCGGAAATCCTTTCTGCTGGGCGGCACCCTCTGTCCCAGCTTTATGGCGACGCGTGACGAAAAGAATTTAACCCGGGCACGGGCCAACGTTTTACGGGAATTTCTGACCAATTCACCCAGGAAAAATCCCTTTGATCACAAAGAGATATATGAAATTATGGATTTGTGTCTGTCCTGTAAAGCCTGCAAGTCGGAATGTCCGTCATCAGTGGATATCGCGAAATTGAAAGCCGAATTCCTGCAGCATTATTATGACGCTAATGGTGTTCCCCTGCGCAGCCGGGCAGTGGCCTATTTGCCCTATATTCACACCTTGGGATCCTGGATTCCGGGAATCATGAATTTCTTTATGAAAAACCGTCTGAGCGCCGGGATTATGAAAACCATCCTGAGCTTTGATCAGCGTCGTAATTTCCCGCTACTCCAGAAAAAACCACTTCTACGCTGGGCTGAAAAATATGTCCAGGATCTGGGTGAAATTCCCAAAAAAGGCAGGGTTTGCCTGTTTACCGATGAATTTACCAACTTTCTGGATACCGGGATTGGTATAAAGGCAATTATATTGCTGAATAAGCTGGGTTATGAGGTCATTTTGCCGGAGCATAGTATCAGCGCCCGTACGTTCCTGTCGAAAGGTCTTGTCCGCTCGGCCCAGAAAATTGCTCGGAAAAACATTTCTGCACTAAAAGACATTATTACAGAAGAAACACCCTTGATCGGTGTGGAGCCGTCGGCGATTCTGGCATTTCGGGACGAGTACCCGGATCTGGTTACCGGTGACCTGAAAGAAGCCACGGCGCGGATTGCTGAAAATGCCTTTCTGTTCGATGAATTCTTTGTGCGGGAACTTGAAAAGGGGAATATCACTTCGGATCAGTTCGTTGATGCAAAACAACATATTAAATTGCATGGACATTGCCAGCAAAAAGCGGTGGCGTCCACGGCGACAACGCTGAAAATGTTATCTTTTCCTGAAAACTATACCGCTGAAGAGATTCCATCGGGCTGTTGCGGTATGGCCGGCGCCTTTGGTTTTGAAAAAGAGCACTATGAAGTTTCCATGAAAATCGGTGAAATGGTTCTGTTTCCGGCTGTCAGGGAATCGTCACCGGATACAATTATCTCTGCTCCGGGCACCAGCTGCCGTCAGCAGATCAAAGACGGGACCGGGCGGGAGGCGTTGCATCCAATTGAGATTATGTATGCGGCATTAAAACATTAGATTGTTCCGGCGCATATTAAAATCGGCAGGAAAATAATCGTAGCATTCAGGATCATGAATGGATTAGGTTGCATGGTTTGAAGGTGTTTGCGGTTATTGTTATTTCACTTATCGTATAGATTGTGCCGTCAAAGGTATTCATTAAACTGTCCGGTGCTTGCTTTAAAAGAGGAAAATATGGCCATTTTTACATTGGCTTCCATTTTTATTGTATTTCGCCTAAATTAGAACAATTATATAAATTATTGGAGACACAATGACCAACACACTTCCGGCATTTATCACGTGGGATGACAGCTGGTGCATCGGCGTTGCTGAAATCGACCATGATCATAAGCAGCTGGTTAAACTTACCCAAAAACTGTTTGGTGCGTTGATATCATCCCAGGCGGGCGAACACATCAAGGAAATCATGCACGAGCTGATCGATTATACCCGACATCACTTCAATAATGAAGAAAAAGTCATGGCAGCCCACGATTATCCGGAACTCGCTTCTCATAAAATATTACATCAGGATCTGATAAGACAGGTCCTGGATGTAAGCGACCGGATTCTGACCGAAGGCGAATCGGAACAGATTGGCGACGATGTGTTTGAATTTCTGAAAAGTTGGCTGGTAAGCCATATCATCAATGAAGATTTGAGGTTCAGAGATTTCCTGGGGAAATAATAATTCCCGTTTTCTGCAGGATTGCTGCTGCAAAGGTAAAACAGTCGGATTTAACGGATAACAATGAAGAATTTGAAAATTATGAAACGAAACAATTATCATGTATTAGTGTCAGTTTTGACGGTTTTGATAGCGAATACTCTTTCCCAGCAAAAGACAATTGAAGACATCATGCGGGAAGAGCAGGAGACCATGCGTCAAATCCAGCAGGAAACGCTGGACTATCGCAGGGAAGTAAGCGAGGAGATGCGGCTGTACCAGGAGCAGATAAGTCGTGAATATGAGGCGTATGAAGCGGAACAACGCCGGCAATTGGAAGAAATGGAGCGTGAGATTTTACGCAAGTGGGAAGAATTTCGTCAGGATACCCGGGAAGAAAATGTAGAATATTCGGCCGACCGAAACGCCCGGAGCAGTGTCAATTATAAAGAGGGCACTGTAGAGGTGGAAGTCATCGCTGACGCTAATGATCCTCAGGCTGAACAAAAAGCCCAAGCTGAGATACAAAAGAAGTTGGCGGACATAGCCAAACGGAAAAATACGGATCAGCAATTACAAACCAGTCAGGGAACAGCAGTGACGCCGACAAACTCTGAATCCTTTGCCAAAGAAGTAGTCCAAAAACAGGATGTCAGAGCTGTCACTTATAAAGCCCGGGACGGCCAGGAACGGACTAAATATTCCGTTAAAGTGACCATGGTGCCCAATCATATTCAGATTCGGGCGGGTGATTTCAAAGACGAAGTCGGTAAACAGGCGAAACGCTTTGACATTGATCCAACTGTCGCCATGGCCATTATGCACACGGAGTCTTATTTTAATCCAAGGGCAAAATCTCATATTCCGGCATACGGACTAATGCAACTGGTTCCCAAGTCCGGCGCCCGTGATGCGTATATTTATATCTACAAAAAAGACCGCCTGCTGAAATCCGATTATCTCTATATTCCACCGAATAATATCGAACTCGGTTGCGCTTATATTGCAATGAACCGTCATCGCTATTTCAAAGGAATCAACGATGATGAAAAGGCTTATCTGTGTGTCATCGCCGCTTATAATACGGGACCGGGCAATGTTGCCAAAGCACTTACCGGCAGTACAAGTTTGAAGGCTGCGGTTGGTGTCGCGAATCAGCACGATACTGCCTGGCTGCGCAGGAAATTACTGAATGACTTGCCCTATAATGAAACCAAGGATTATCTGAAAAAAGTCACGGAGCGTAGTACGCTCTATCAGGGTTGGCTGTAAAAACCGAATTTTAGCGGATTAATTTTCCAGCGCCGTGGCTATATCGTCATATACATGAAATGTAATTCCGATAATACTGAAAACCTCTAAAAGAGTTTTTGAAACATTCAGCAACTTGAGTTTGCCACTGTTGTTCTGGCACTCTTTGACGGTTTTGAGCATGACCCTCAAACCGGCGGATGTTATTAAATTCACTTGATCGAGATCTAATATAATATTGAATATTTTGTGTCTGAATGCTTTCTGAATTTGCATATCGAGATTATCGGCGCTGGTACTGCCGACAGTCCCGGATAGCGTGATCAATTCATTCTTTCCGATGGTTTTTGCCTGAATGTGTAATTCGTTTTCCATAAGCTAATTGTACTAACAATAGGGAATAATATCAAGGATTTCGTAAAAATCTTAATTTGGACCGATATATTGTCAGAAACTGCCGGTTTTGAAGAAGAGTTCAACTTCAGAAACATTAGAGGTTTTTGCTTCTGCCAGTGAACCGCAGAACAGAATTTTACCCTGATCCAGGAAAACAATCCGATCGGCGATGCGGTGAATACTGGCCAGCTCATGGGTCACGACCACCACCGACATATTTAACTGATCACGCAGAGTCAGAATCAGGTTGTCCAGCGCAGCGCTGGTAACGGGATCCAGTCCGGCGGACGGTTCATCGCAAAAGAGCAGTTCTGGATCCAGGGCAATCGCCCGTGCCAGAGCCGCCCGTTTACGCATTCCACCGGAAAGTTCCGACGGCAGGAGATTGGCAGCGTGATCCAGACCGACCATATGCAGTTTTGTCATTACAATTGTATCAATCAAACTGTGGTCGAGATGAGTATGCTGTTCCAGCGGAATGGCAACATTTTCAGCGATGCTAATTGAATTAAGCAGTGCACCATTTTGAAACAGGACGCCAATCCGGCGCAGGGTGGTATTGTAGTGAGCTTCGTCGGCAGCGCCAAAAGGTTCCCCGAATATTCGGACTTCACCGGCAGTGGGAGACACCAGACCGATGATGCTTTTCAACAAGGTCGTTTTTCCACAACCACTGCCGCCAAGTATGACAGTAACCTGACCTGAATAAAAGTCAAGGTTGATTCCATCGAGAATTGTTTTATCGCCATATTGGGTGATCAGGTCTTTGATTTGAATAACAGCGTTTGACATTGATCTAGATCATATAGATTAAACTGAACAGCGCATCCAGGAAGATGACTGCAAAAATTGAAGCGACGACCGCTGACGTAGTAACTTTTCCGACACCTGCCGCTCCACCCTGGGCCTTGAAACCGAAGTAACTTCCAATGATGACAATCACCCAGGCAAAGAACACACTTTTACTAAGGCCTACCAGCAGGTCTTCTGCTGTGAGAATGCTAATGGTTTCGTTGAAATAAGAAACAAATGTCAGGTCAAGATAGGTCAGTCCAATGACAAATCCACCCATGATTCCGAGAATCATTGACAGGGTGACAAGTAGCGGCATGCAGATTGTGATTGCCAGAAATTTCGGGACAACAACATAGCTGATTGGATTGATTGCCATCATTTGTAAGGCATCTAATTCTTCCGTGACTTTCATCGTCGAAATTTCAGCCGCAAAGGCCGAGCCGCTGCGCCCGGCGATAATGATGGCCGTCATCATCGGCCCCATTTCCCGAACCATGGATATGGCTATCAGGTCGGCAACGTAAATGTTGGCGCCAAATTGACGTAATTGAGCGGCTGATTGAAGCGCCAGAATTAATCCAAGAACAAAAGAGAGCAGTGCAATAATACCAACAGCATTACTGCCAATCAGGTAACTTTGCTGGATTACTGATCCTTTACGACGGCTGCCGGGATGAACAATACCATAAAATGACCATAGTACTACCTCTGATGTCAGGTATAGAAAATTTATCGCCGAATCTTTGATATCATAAACAGCATTGCCAATCGATTCAAAGAAACCGGGTTCCGGCAGATATTCGGGTTTTTGGTTTTTACGGGATGAGAATGTCTCAAGCGCTCTTTGACCATTTTCGTTTGCTTTCAGAAGATCAATGGTTGATCCGGTTCGATCCGTTAATTCTTCCAAAAATGCCACGCCGGCACTGTCGATATAATTAACAGCGGAAATGTCAATCGTCCCAACTATGTCAAGTTGCATTCGCTTTAGTTGTTTTTGCAATGCTGGAATTGTTTGATTGGACAGGGGGCCTTCCAGAATCAATTGCGTATCCTGATAGTAAATTCGGGCTGGTTTCTGTATATGATCCGATGTTTTTTTAGCCATTAATAACTTATCTCAAGAAGTAGGTAATTCTCAGGAACAGTGCGTGCCGATCGACGATATAATCCGTACCGTCTTCGGCCTGCTTATTGCGGAGACGTAATCGATAATCGATCGAAATATACTTGAATAATTTCAGATTGAATACATTTTCCCATTCAATGGTCGTGGCCTCATCACTGCGGAAGGGAAACAGAAAATCTGCATTGGTGTAATACGTCAGATTCAGTGGTAACTGAAAATTTCCGACCACAGAGACCTCCGTAC
>JAFGXZ010000067.1 GCA_016936335.1 Fidelibacterota bacterium | reverse complement strand
CTTCGCAGATTTTGGAAAAAACGTAAAGGCGACATACAATCCCGCTGATTTTTTATGATCTAGAAAAAATCAATCTTAATGACGTTTTGATATATGGTTCAGCAGCGTTGATAATTTCTTTGACATGAGAATTTTTTGTTTGGACAATTTTCGTCTAAATTTTTTATATTTTTTCCGGTGCTTAAATTTTGACCATCCAATTGACAATAATCTCACCCTGAGTGAATTGAAAAACCTCGCTTTCTGTTCCTGGTATTCAAATCCGTCTATGGCATTTTTGATAGTATAAATTTTGGAATGCAATTTACTTAATGCTTCACTACCTATGGGGTCGAAAGAGTCATTCAAATCATGTCTGTCAAAAAACTCATCATCGCATCTTGATCTGTTATAAATTGCACTGCCCCGCATCTTTTTGGATTGATACTCTTCCCAGGTTTTAATAATAAAGTGCAAGATTACACCACTGTGGTGGGAGACTTCACGTATTTTCGGATTGAATGAGTAGGGATCCGCTCGTTTATAGTCGATGATCCATTTTCTCATCGCGCCATCAAATACATGAGGGGACATTATTTGCGGACCAAGGAAAAAAATATTAGACAGCTTAAACATCTCATTAACCTTGACGAAACTTTTGAAGCTGCTTATTTTTTTATCCAACTTAGCTTCGGTTGTCACATGGTAGGAAAATCGCTCCAAAACCGGTACTGTAATGTCCTGAAAATCTGTCTTACTGCCGTAAATTAACCAGTAGTAGCTGATTTGCGAAGCGTCAAATTTCCTGAATTCTGATGCAATGTACCCGGCACCTTCATCCGGAGTCAATTTTGTAATCGGAACGCGCCGCGCGAAGAATTCGTCGCAATCCAGAAATCCGATGATGTCGACCTTCATCTTTCTTGCTACCCGCATAATCGCTCTGTAAGCAGGTATTTGCGGGGATTTTCGTAAATAGCGGACATCAATGCGAGTGATTACGTCCGCGGCATCCAGAGCTGTTAATATTTTCGACGTATTGTCGGTTCCGCCGTTGTCCGCGATGATCAGCTCAAAGCCCAGGGCTTTATGGTACGCTACCCATTCCAATATGTATGGGGCTTCCTGTTTCATAACCGCGCCAATGGCAACTTTGGTCATTTTCAATCCTCATTGATCTGCAATGAATAATTGTATTACTGTTTCACAAAACATGAACTATTTATTGGGCAATTGAATAGGAGTTGATATTCCGGATAATCCAAAATGGTTTGCTGATGTCTTCTCCCTCAGGATAGAAAACGACAATTGTTAGGTCTTTTTTCAAATTGTCAATCATCGGGGGGTGCATTCTAACCCGGTTGTAAAATCAAGCGCAGCTGCCAGGCGGATCCTCTTAATTGTCCTGCATTATAATGATAACGTTTCATTTTCAAAAAAGGAAACCTTTTTATTCCGGTGAATCATGAATAAGCTTACGATCTACCTTCAGGTCGGTACTGATAAAACTGGAAGCTCAGCTTTACAGAATTTTCTGGACGTTAATCGCGCGAATCTTTTTTCTAAAAACTCATGTCTATATCCCAACCTCGATTCAAAAAAAATGCACACCGGTCGACATCATAACCATACTAAGTGGTACCAGGACATTAAGGACGACCGTGATTTTTTAAGCGATATCGACCGAATGGTGATGGTTTGTCAAAAAAACAGAATATCAAAAGTTATCTTAAGTTGCGAGGGTTGGCTGGTAAAGCAATCAGTACCCCAAAGATTCAGGCTGGTGCAGGAAAAATTCCCTGATGTTAATGTGAAGATGATCGCTTATTTGCGGCGTATCGATTCGTGGATCGAATCCGCTTGGAAGCAAAGAGGGATTAAAAATTTCGCATCGATCAATGAATACATTGCGCAACCTGGCATTGGTGAAAGGTTTGGTAATCTTCTCTCCGCCCTGGAACTGTGGGAGAGTTGTATCGGTAAAGAGAATATCACGGTAAGGGCTTATGAGAAACAGCAACTTCCAAATGGATTGGCTGCGGATTTCTTAAGCTGTGTCGGCATAGATTACGACTCGTTTGAATGGGAACCGAATGAAAAGACAAACCTGGCTTTGAACTATGGCTTCAACCGCGATGTTTTAGAGGTGCTGCATCTTTCCCGCGGATTGTTATCCGGCAAATCAGACAATCACCTGTTTGATCTCTTTTCCGAACTGCTGGGGGAGGAGTTTCAGAAAAAGCCTTTCGAATCCCTGAATCTGCTCCCTCCCGCTGTAAGGGTTGAGATCATAGGGAAAAATAAATCCTACGAAGAGGAAATCGCCAGGAAATATATGGGGCGGGAGGATGGAAGAATATTCTTTGACCCATTACCCGACCCAGAAGAACCCTGGCAGCCGTACGAGGGGTTAACGCTCGAAAAGACAGTCCCGATTGTCGTCAAACTGATCGAGGAAAATTACGGGTTAATCCGCGAAAAAGAACTGCGCAATCAAATCCGTCATTTTCGATTTGTTCAACCCTTTGTAAAAATTCGGGACTTCTTCAGGAGCGTTTACATTAAAACAGATCATCGGCTTCGTTAAATTTCTTATCTGATCCGGACTATCGATTTATAAGTGTACGACTTTTCTGTATTAATGCGTTTTCCTTGAGCAGGCTCGATAGCTGTACAGATGTTGTTTCTTTGATATTTAGTCTTTCGATAATGTAAGAATTTAATTCTAAAAGCTCGTTTGATGGGAATTCTCCGATCGTGTAATTTTTGATCGCTTCCTCAAAAGGTTCAAAGAACAGGTGTTCCCGGTTGAAATACTCCACCGCCAGTTTCCTGTTGCTCTCCTCGTAATGGCTCATTATCCTGTCAAAAATTTCTCTTGTTGCCAAATTCCATCTCTCTTTATTCCATTCCTTT
>JAFGXZ010000066.1 GCA_016936335.1 Fidelibacterota bacterium | reverse complement strand
CCACATGAAAATTAAATTGTTTATCAACAATCGAAGTAGATGCCGGAACGTAACTGCTTTCCGATGAGGATTTTGTACAATTGAGATTGAGAAACAAGGGTACAGAAATAGTGCTGAAAATGATTGCTATATAGAATCGTGAATTTTTCATTATTACGGTTTATTGAGAGTGTTTTTGAATGTACGTTCAGGGATATTTTTATTGTGTTTGTCAATGAATATGTTCAGCCCGGATTCATTTTTACGGATGTCGAATTCATCATAGAGTTGCCCGGTTGCAGTATAGGATTTATAGTTTAACACATCATTGTCTATATGAATAATTTGATACAATTGTGTGTTTTCGGCTGCGCGATCCATCCACCGGTCTTTATTAATATCGTATAATTTTGGACCACTGACGGAAACAACATAAACTGGCCCCGTTTCGGGATCTTTTATTCCATTTTTTGGGTCGATATTATGTCCGCGGGCATAGGTGTGGTCATGTCCCATCAGGATCAGATCAGCATGATTATTGTCGAATATAGGCTTCCATCTGTTGCGGATTTCTTTGTGATCACGGTTATTTGTGGCGGAATAGATTGTATGATGAAACGCAATGATAGTCCACCGATTTGGATTATTTACCAGATTTGATTTTAACCAGTTGGTTTGCTCCTCGATTTTCTCGTTGGAATTTAAAATGATAAAACGGGCACCCTGATAATCAAAATAATAATTACTTTCCGGTAGCGAGGAAATACCATTTTCCGGTAAAGTAAATTGAGCGAACCAGAATTTGTTGAGATACCGGTCTTTTCCGTGTCCGTGATAGTATCCATGGTTTCCTGGAACGGGAACGATGGGAATCATGCCATTTATCCATCCGGCAGCGAGAAACCATTCATTCCATTGGTCGTAATTATCTGCCTGGGCGACTAAATCGCCGCCGTGGATGATAAAACGAGTTTCGGGTGCCCTACTGTAAGCAGCTCGGATTACCCGCGACCAGAGCGACAACAGGGCGTTTTGACCATCGCCAAGAAATGTGAATGTAAACGGTTCGGGTTTGTCGTTGGCGGTTCGAAATTGAAACCATTCGCTCCAATTATTTTCCGACCCGACCCGGTAAACATAGAGACTTTTTGATTTAAGATCACTAAATGTTACCGAGTGGTAGTTTGCCGAGTATTCGTCGATGGACAAACTTTGCGTAAGTGCGTTTAATCGTTTCGCATTAGATGTAAAGTCCGGTGAATCATCGGATTCCGCGATTTCAGCCCAGGATTCGTTGACTGTTGTATCTGTGCGCCAGGTAACCGATTGGGAAGTCGTCGGATTATTACTCCAGGTCAATATGACATGATCTGGAATTTTGCTTGGGAATGGATTTTGGGCGGCCTGGGTCCAGTCTGCGGCAATCGTTGTTGTCAGATTTATCAGTAATACTAGAACAATACAGGCAATGAATTTTTGCACATTAAGTTTCATGATACTTTCCCTTTTCAACGTGATTGACTTCAATAATCCGATCGCATTTGTGATTTATTACTAATTTCAAACCGGTAACTACATAATAAAGACGACTGCCGCGAGAACGGTCGTCCAAAGTCCGTGTTTATTTCCCTGGGCTGATTGGGTCAACTGGCTGGTTCGAATTATCATTCCGCTGGAATGGTAAATCTGCTTGCGTTCATCCCAGGCTTGCTCGGGGTCAAATTCGATTCCCCGGGTTGTCGCCAGCATGGTGGCTGCCAGATCCTCGGCGTAATCACCGGCCACTTCATCGGTCTGTCCAAAAGAGTGATGCTCGGAAATATAACCATGTGTGTCGATGTCAGAAGGGATGGCAATTCCCACCGATGCAGCGATCAGTCGGTTTGGTTCATTGGTGGAGTTTTTGGACATCACCACAAAGGTTATCTGGCCCGGTTTTAGCATGCCGATCCCTTTTGTCTTTGGAATTTTTTTACATCCCGGGGGCAGAATGCTGGAAACTGTCACAAGGTTACACTGTTGAATACCGGCATTCCGAAGAGCCAGTTCGAAAGATTGTAAATAATCTTTGTGGCGCCCCTGACCTTTGGTGATAAAATAGTACTGTGGAATCATGTATTTCTCCTTTTTTTTAACTGACTGTTTCAGATGACATATACCGAATTTACACTCTTATAGTACTGAGTGACAGTTTTTATTGCTCGACTAACCAAAAATATCACCGTGATTTTGATAATTCTATTCGGCGAATAAATTCGTCAATAATAATTTGATACAACCGGTCTCCCAGAAAATCATCCTCTACTCCGGCGTCGATATTGGGATTGTCGTTAATTTCAATAACATATGGCTTTTGTCCGATCACTTTTATATCAACGCCGTAGAGACCATTTCCAATCAACCCGGCGGCCTTACTGGCGAGTTTGACGATTGCCTGAGGGGCATCTTCTACGGCAAATGTCCTGAATTCACCTTCACTATAGCTTCCCGATGGGTTGTGCTTGACGATCTGCCAGTGTTTTTTTGACATAAAATACTGGCAGGCAAACAAGGGCAGGCGATTAAAAATTCCGATGCGCCAGTCATAGTTGGTATACATATATTCCTGGGCGAGAATCAGATCGGACTCTTCAAAAAGTTTATCGGAAATGGCTTTGAATTCTGTCTGATTTTTTGCCTTGAAGACACCTTTGGAAAAGGAACTGTCCGGAATTTTTAAAATGACCGGATATGTGATCAGATTTTCGATATTTGAAATATTTTTCAGATCGTCTTCCTTTAGTATTAGGGTTCCTGGGGTCGCGATGTTATTCGCCGTCAGCAATTCTGCCAGATAAACTTTATTGGTACATTTTACGATGGAATCAGGATCGTCAATGACGACCATTCCTTCGGCTTCGGCACGCTTGGAGAACAGGTAGCTGTGGTGATTGATTTGGGTGGTTTCCCGAATAAACAGAGCATCATATTCCGGAAGCGAAGAATAATCTTTCTTTTCGATCAATTCTACGCTCAATCCGGCTTTTTTACCAATCGTTATAAATTTTTTTAACGCCCGTCTGTTTGATGGTGGCAGCTGCTCTTTGGGATTGTATAAGATTGCCAGATCGAAGCGGGATTGCTTCGGAAGCCGGGGCGTCTGCCAGCGTTTTTGGGAGTATTTTGAAAAAGTGTCAATAAAAAATGCCTGTTTGTCTTTTGGCAGATTGTTAATGGTAATTGGTCGGATACTGGTAATTTGCCAGCGGATACTGTATTTCAGTTCCACTTTCAGCAAAGGGCAACGGAAAAGGTCGAATATTTGCCTTGCCAGCTCGGCAAATTCAATTTGCTGGCACATTCCAAAAAATATATTAAACTCGATTTCAGTTGTTCCTCTGTCGCGTTTTTTTAAAACACGCTGAACCAGTTCGTCCAGATCTTCGACATTGATACTGTAAATGGATTTTCGGCTTAATTCGGTTATGGTACGCACCCGTGGGATAGCCCGCTGCCGACGGGCTGCCGCAAGCAGTGAACAGTAATAACCCATGCTCAGGTATTGATAACTTCGGCAAAAATTGACAATCTGGGCATTTTTCAGTTTGAAGAAGTCCAGCTTACTGATGTAATCCTTTGCTGTCACAACTGTAGCAGCGGGGAAGTGTTTTGGCCAGTCATTGAGATTTTCAACAATTACAATTTGGATAGACATTTCGTGTTTTTCTAACTTGCAGTTCGGTTTTTAATGATTAAGACGGCCCGCTGGGTCGTTTTACCGTACTGTGACATTCTCCCAAATTCCTTTTTCAGAATAGGAATATTAATCGAATCAGCAACGGATTCACCCTCTTTGACATCTACAAAGGAATCATGCACATAGATATAGCGTTCATTAAATCCGGTGACGACAACCCAATGCGGTGCTTTTTCGTGATAGATGCGGTAAGAACTGATCAGGACGATGGGAATATGGCCTTTATTAAATTCCTTCTCCATGGTTTGTAAATTGATGGGTGTGTAATGAACCTTGATCGGCAGTTTCCGGATTTCAGAAAGAAAATCGGCCTGAACGAATTTTATAATCTCTTTTTTTTGCTGACTGCGTACAGAATCGACAAAAAGTGCATTTTTATCCTTTAAATAAATATCGACATCAAAACCACGATTGTACACTGCCAGGGCCAATCCAAAGGGGCCACAACCACCATGACCGGATGTCATAAAAATAGTCGTTGATTCCCGCCAGAGTCGCAATTCTTCGGTTTTATTCAACCGGAAATTCGGATTCAGTGTCCGCATTGCCATCATTACAGCGGCCGGTCCGCAGGTAAAGTCCAGGGTTTGTTGATAAAACGGTACTTTGACCATTTCGGGATTCAAATGGGGAACGATTTCTTTTTCATAATGTATAGCCCCCATGTGGTCTTCATAGTAATCGTCCAGAATGCCAATCTGTTTATATCCGTTTTTTTGATACAGGCGGATTGCAGTTGCATTGTCCCGGCGAACTTCAAGCCGCATGGAGATACACTCGTTTTGGACGGCGTTCTGTTCGGATGCGAGTAATAATGCCTGACCAATCCCCAATCCGCGGTACTCCGATCCGACGACAAGCGAATAAAGGCGGGCATGGGATGTTGCGGAATTATAGAGAATGATAGAATATGCCCGGACTTTACCGTTCTCTTCATCGACAAACGTGGTAGCATTTGCCCGGCTGAGCAGGTACCGAAAACTTCGACGTGATATCTTATCAGTCTCAAAACTGCTGTTTTCCAGGTAGACCAGGGATTCGAGATCGTCTGCTGTGGCTTCACGGATCATGTGAAACTGGTTTCCGGTTTTGGGTCGTTAAAATGATTGGATACAAGGTCTTCTATCAGATTATCTTCCGGAATAAATGGCAGGGTAATATGTCCGTCGGTGTGATGAATTTTATTCCAGGCGGCTGCCGTTGTGATGGCATTCGGATTCCGGGCCCAGTTACGTCGGGCAACGCCACCCATGACATCCCAGGAAAGACCTTTCCGGATGATGTCATCAGCACGCTCAGAACCGTCGAGTAAAATGCCATTACCACCGTTGCTGGAACGACCGATACCGACACCGCCGCCATTTGATAAGACGACCAGAGTCATGCCCCGGGCAATATTTCCGGCAAAACACTGGACCGACATATCGGCGGTAGTGCGGCTGCCGTCATAAATATTGGCGGTTTCCCGAAAGGGTGAGTCGGTTCCGGAAACGTCATGGTGATCTCGCCCCAGCAGGACGGGACCAACAGTGCCCTTTCGGATCAGGTCATTGAATTTCAACGCAATCCGGATGCGACCCTCTTCATCGGAATAAAGGATACGGCATTTTGTCCCGACGACAAGATTATTCTTTTCGGCAGTTTTAATCCAGTGATAATTGTCCCGATGCAACGGGCTCAGGGTTGGATCAATACAATCCATAGCGGCCTGATCGGTCTTTCTTAAGTCTTCATCCTGGCGACTCAGGCAGACCCAGCGAAACGGCCCAAAACCTTTATCAAAGCAGAGTGGTCCCATAATGTCTTCCACATATGACGGCCAGATAAAGCCTTCGGATGTATCGGTTTTATTCCTGGCAATTTCCGTCACTCCGGCATTGAAAATCGATGCCATGAAACTGTTTCCATAATCCCAGAAAAAGGAGCCCCTTTCGCTTAGTTTTTTGATAGCGCGGTAATGACGTTCAAGGGATTGGTCGACAAGCTGGCGGAATTTTTCCGGATTGGATTTAATCAGGTCACGGCCATCGTCAAAACTGATACCCGCCGGTGTATAACCGCCTTCGTAGACTGCATGACAGGAGGTCTGGTCGGATATAAGTTCAACGTCAATATTATTCTTCTCAATATATTCCAGTAAATCGACAATATTCCCATGATAGGCGATGGAAACCGCCTTGCCGGTGGTTTTATACGCATGCATCCAGGCAGCAATCTGATCGAGATTATCACTCATCTCAGTGACCCAACCCTGCTCGTGGCGGGTTTTGATCCGGCTGTAATCGACTTCGGCAATGACACCAATCCCGCCGGCGATCTCCACTGCTTTGGCCTGGGCGCCGGACATGCCGCCAAGCCCTGAACTTATGAAAAAGAT
>JAFGXZ010000065.1 GCA_016936335.1 Fidelibacterota bacterium | reverse complement strand
CATATCCCGGAGAATACTCCAGATCGGCGCCATCCCGCTGCCGCCGGCAATAAAAATGATGGGAGCGTCTGTTTCACTTAACCGAAATTCCCCGTAGGGACCGGAAAAATTAACTTCTTGTCCTTCTTTCAAATAATCGAAAACCCAGCTTGTGCAAATTCCATCAGGTACCAGACGGATGTTCAATTCAATCGACCGGTTATTCGAAGGGACTGAAGCAATCGAATACGCACGCATAACCGATTCCCGACCTTTGTATTCTTTGGACTCCAATTGAATATACTGACCGGCTATAAAATCAATTATCGCTGGATTCGTCAGCGTAATCCGTAACTCCGTAATATCATAAGTGAGCGGTTTTTTATGCTCAACTACTCCTGTAAATCGTTTAACGGAAAACAGTTCTTTGGGAATCTCAATTTTCAGGTCATTTCTGACTTTCACCTGGCAGGACAATCGGACATTGGTCTTACGTTCTTCGTCATTGAGGTAAGGTTCTTCTACTGGACCAATCGCACCGCCGCCATCCAATACTTTCAGTTTGCAATAGGCACAACTGCCCCGTCCCCCGCAAGCCGACGGGATAAAAATATCATTTTCCGCTAATGATGATAATAACGATAAACCGCCGGCAACTTTCAGTTCCTTTTCACCGCCGTTGATGGAAATTGTACATTCCCCGTAATTGAGAATGCGCTTTTCGGCAAGAACCAGCAAAATCGCCAGCACCAGACCTGTAATCGTCAGGAATCCGGTCGCGATTATTACAGAACTAATCAATCCACACTCCAACCAATTTATATCTTGATCATTCCCGAGAAACCAACAAACGCCAGTGACATAATACCAATGATGATCAGTGTAATGCCCGGACCGGCCAGGCCGTTGGGAAGAGACTCTTCCCGGATTTTTTCCCGGATGCCACCAATTAATGTAATAGCCAGAAACCAACCGAATCCGCCTCCCAGACCAAAGGCGAAAGTTTGCCAGAAACCGTAGGGTTTGTTCAGCATAAAGAGGGATATTCCAAGAATGGCACAATTGACTGTAATCAACGGGAGAAATATCCCCAGGGCATTATACAATGCCGGTGAAAAACGTTCGATAATCATTTCGATCAATTGCACAAACGCGGCGATAACGATGATGAAAGTAATCAGCCGTAAAAATTCCAGATGAAAGGGAATCAGAATATATTGGTACACCAGATAATTCAAGGCTGCTGTTGATGCGGTTACAAAGACTACTGCCGCACCCAGCCCCATACTCGTATCCACCTTTTTCGATACACCCAGACAGGAGCACATGCCCAGAAAGCGTGCCAGCAGAATATTGTCGGTGAAGGCTGCTGATATAAAAATGACGATAATTGATGTAAATAAACTCATATCCTGTATTGCGGTCATAGTTTAGCCCTGCCGTTTTGGGGTTGCCGGTGACAGATTTCTGCCAATCCAGGTTGCAATTGCCAGCATGAAGAACGCACCGGGTGGCATCACCATGATCGTCCACTGATGCCACCAGACTTCCCGGGCCGGTAATACATATCCCAGAATTGTCCCGAAACCCAGTGGTTCGCGGATCAGGGCGATCGCCACCAGAATCAGGGAGTAGCCCAATCCCGATGCAATTCCATCGATAAACGATGACCAGGGGCGATTCTGACTGGCAAAGGCTTCTGCCCGCCCCATAATGATA
Source organism: Fidelibacterota bacterium (assembly GCA_016936335.1). Taxonomy (GTDB): domain Bacteria; phylum Fidelibacterota; class UBA2242; order UBA2242; family UBA2242; genus B118-G9. The sequence goes on along the minus strand of JAFGXZ010000065.1, from coordinate 1,852 downwards.
CAATTTGTAATAATCAGGCCAACATAGGGACCAATGAAGCGATGAATGTCAGGATTCAGGGCCTTGATGATAATATCAACCATCATTACATAGCTGGCGATAATCAGAACCTGAACAATCATCCGAATTCGACGGGGGATATAATTCCGTAAAATTGAAATCGTCAGGCTTGACAGTGCCGTAGTAAACATCACTCCAAAACACATAAACAGGGTATTCACCAGCAGGTTGGTAACTGCCAGAGTGGAACATACTCCCAGCACCTGACGAAAAATGGGATTTTCTTCCCACAATCCTTTGATAAATATTTTCTTTGCCGTATCTGCCATCGGACTATTCCTTTTCCGATTGATATCGGTTGTAAATTTCTCTGAACTGATTCAGTTCACTATTCAATAATTTTTCCAGGGCAAGCGACGTTTGAGAAGCACCGGTAATGGCATCGACGCGGTTTGTGATATTGGGTCTTGAAGATGCACCGACAATCAAACGCTGATCCGATCGTCCTGTCCAATCAATTTCCAGACCCTTAAATTGGTCAGTAAACCATTTTTCCTCAATCCTGGCGCCCAATCCCGGAGTCTCTTTCTGATCCAGAAACTGGATGTTTATCACTTGTGACAAATCCGACGTCAATACGATAATTCCTTCAATCCGGTCCCAGAATCCCATCCCGGAAAAGACAAAACCAACATCGGGATTTTCTGAATCTCTTCTAAAAAATGTCTCGAAATTTCCGGTATCTGAAGATAAGATTCTTGCATTAATATTTTGATCAATCGCCTGCTGATAAGCTTTGGGAGATTCACCATCAGCTTTCAACAAAAATGCGTTACAAATAACGCGATTGCGGTTAAGCGCTTCATTTTTTGCCAAGGTTTCCAATGTCGAATAATGGACCAGAGAAATCGCCAAACCGAACACGACACAAATTAAAAAAATGAAAGTGAACGTATAAATTGCGGAGTTTTTATTCATTTTTCACCACCATTTTCCTGGATTGGAATCGTTTAATCCAAAGATCCAGCGACGGTGCAACGGTATTGCCCAGCAATATGGAAAAGGCTACACCACCCGCAAAAACAGCTTTATACCGAAAGAATACCACCATCATCCCGATAAAAATTCCGTAAATCCATTGTGACAACGGAAGTTTCGGCGCGCTTACCGGATCGGTCACCATAAACACCGCTGCAAACAATAATGCACCTGAAAAAAGGGTAAATAATAGCGGCGGAACTGCATCGATACCAAATCCATTTCTAAGGATAAGGTTTAAACAAACAGCCCCGATTAATGTCGAAATAATCAGGCGCCACTGGGCGGTCTTCGTATAAATTAAATAGATACCGGATAGAATTATTAGCACGGCGCACACTTCACCGGCCGAACCGGCTGTCAGTATCCGATGGCTGCCTTCGACATTGAAAACCTCACCAATATTGCCCAAAAACAGGTTCCGGATATTCGTCACAAATCCAAAGTCACGGCGTGACCACATGGGTGTGGCGGCTGATATAGCGTCGGTAATTTTCAGATTGGCTTTCGCCAGTATTTCCGGTGTACGATTAAGTGCTGCAAAACTCCACTGGCCGAATCCACCCGGAAATCCCCGAAACACCGGCACAAACCGGGATGTGGATTCTATTGGAAAACAGACATACACAAAAGCCCTGGCCACAATGGCAGGATTGAAGACATTTTTCCCGAATCCGCCAAAGGCTTCCTTAGCAAACAATATCCCCACAATTGCCCCGGTGGCTGTCATCCAGAATGGCATGGTCGGCGGCAATGACAATCCGTACAGGGCAGCAGTAACGAATACCGCGTAACTGATTTTCCCGTTTCGTTT
>JAFGXZ010000064.1 GCA_016936335.1 Fidelibacterota bacterium | reverse complement strand
GTCACCGATATATATTTCGCCGGAAGTCGCTTCTTCGAGACCGGCAATCATCCGCAAGGTTGTGGATTTTCCACAACCCGATGGGCCGACCAGAACCAGAAATTCACCGTCTTCAATACATAGATTTAGATCTTTTATGACACTGACACCTTTTTGAAATTCTTTAGATACATTTTTTAATTCGATTGTCGCCACGATTTCGTCCTTTCTCCAATTTTTCCAACGTGCAAATAGTTAACTTAAAAGTAAACTGCTCTGTTCAAACTGTTTCTTTAATGCTGGGTATAAGTTACGGTAAATCTGATAATATGAGTCATATAATTCAGAAATCTGCTTTTGAGGAGTTATTCTTGTAGTTAATTTTATTGTTTCATCACATGCTTCTTCGACACTCTTATATAGACCACATCCAACGCCTGCAAGTAATGCTGCCCCATAAGGCGCTCCGTCTGCTGAGGATACTGTCACAATCTCAGTATTAAATACGTTCGCAAGTATTTGACGCCAGAGAACGCTTTTTGAACCGCCTCCGGTTACTCTGATTTGTTCTATCGGAAGATTCGCTTGCTTTATTAATTGGAGACAATCATTGAGACTGTAAGCAACTCCCTCTAAAACCGCTCTTGTAAAATGGGGTTTATTATGGCGATTTGTAATCCCGAAGAAAACTCCCCTAGCATGGGGATCCGGCCAGGGAGTCCGCTCACCGGTTAAATAAGGCAGAAATAACAGACCATTGCTTCCTGCAGGAATGTCAGATAATGGTTTAAGAATACGGTCGTACACATCTTTTTTCTGTTTTTGCGCTTCTCTCATTTCCGACTGACAGAAAGCATCGCGATACCAGCGCAGCGATCCAGCCGCGGACAGTGTCACTCCCATAAAATGCCATACCCCAGGCGTGGCATGACAAAACGCATGTAATTTTCCTTCTGGTTCATAGCGCCAATCCAGGACAGGCGCAAAGACGACTCCCGATGTGCCTAACACCACCGATAATATTCCAGGTCTGACCGCACCACAGCCCACGGCGCCGGCAGCCTGATCACCGCCGCCAGCAATAACGGGCGTTGCTTCTTTTAATCCCGATGACAATGCTGCCTTCTTTGACACGGTACCGGTTATCACTGGTGATTCATACAGCTGCGGCAGCCATTCCGGCGAAAGTTGCAAGTACCGTATCATAGCCGCGGACCAGCAACGGTTTCCAACATCCAGAAGAGACATTCCCGAGGCGTCGGACAAATCTGTTGCAAATTCTCCCGTCAGTCGATACCGCACATAATCTTTTGGTAACAGAATGTGGGCAATTTTGACATAAATCTCCGGCTCGTTTTCTTTGACCCACAAAATCTTCGACGCGGTAAATCCCGGTAATATGGCATTTCCAGTCAATCGCAACAACCGGTGATACCCAAGGTCACAAGTAATTTGCTCACATTGTGGCATCGTGCGCTGGTCATTCCACATAATACAGGGACGCAACACATTTCCTGCTTTTCCCAGCAGAACAAGCCCATGCATCTGACCGGTTAACCCGATACCAGCGATATCATCCGGTGCTATCCCGGCGGCCTTTAAAACCTGTTGACAGCTCTGACAACTGGCAGTCCACCAGTCTTCCGGATTTTGTTCCGACCAGAGTGGTGCCGGAACGTTCACGGAATATGCGGAAGTCGCGCTGGTTAAAACCTTTCCTGCGGAATTAATCAGGATTGCTTTGGCTCCGGTGGTCCCAACATCAAGACCTAAAAATAAATCTTTCATTTTTTTAATGTAACTTTCTGATTGGATGTTTTTTTCATAAAATCTCCATAATATTTTTCCATACAATCCGGACACATACCGTGACTAAAGACCGCCTCGGTATGTTCGCTGATGTATTTCTCAACCTGGTTCCAGTATCCTCTGTCATCACGAATTTTCTTACAGGATGCGCAAATCGGGATTAATCCGCCCAATGTCTTGATTTCAGCAATGGCGTCATTGATACGTTTTTGCAGAATGATTTCACGCCTTCTCAACTGCATTACCCTGAAACGATAAGTGCCAATGAAAAGTCCAACCATCAAAATCCCCATGATCAAATAAAAGAAAATCGTCTGATAGATATGCGGCTTTAATGTGAATTCGATGGCTGCACCGGTGTCATTCCAGATACCGGGATGATTGCATGCCGACACCTGAAACATATATTTACCCGGCTTGAGATTCGTATAATAGGCTGTCCTCCGCTTGTCCACCTCAATCCAGTCCTTATCAAAACCTTGCAACTGATATCGGAACTGTACTTTTTGAGGATCTCGAAAGCTCAATGCCGTATATTTGATTTCCACATTCCCAAGACCAGGTGGAATGATCAAGTCCTCATCCGGTTTTTGGCCGTTCCCGTTAAAAGCAATTTTCTCAATGATAACATTGGGCACCAGCCGGTCTTCATAAATCCTTGCCGGATCGATAGTCACCAGCCCCTTGATCGTCGGAAACCACAGATTACCATCGCTTGTTTTCCAACCCGATGGCGACCCATAGCTGCATTCGGTTGTTTTCATTCCATCGGATATTCCAAAAGACAAATAAGAAATACGGTCTAATTTGCCCTGATCGTATTTCTCGATCTCGCTCTTGTCAATGCAGTAAATACCCCCATTTCCGCTCGTCCACAGGCAGTTCCGATCATCCTCAAGGATACCATAAATCACGTCATCGAACAATCCTTCTGCCGTCGCATAATGGCAGATCTCACCGCCATGAATCCGGTTTAATCCTTGATTGGTACCGACCCATATTCTACTGTCGGCGTCCTCATAAATCGTCCATACGATATTACTCGATAATCCATTTTCCGTTGAATAGTTTATAAAACGGTCGTTACTAAACTGGTATAATCCATAATCCCGGGTGGCAATCCAGATTGAGCCATCATGACTCTCGGAAATTTCCGATACATATTCACTGATAAAACCCCATTCGAAATCAAAGTTTGTAACGACACCATCAACATAGCGATTTAAACCACCACCGTC
>JAFGXZ010000063.1 GCA_016936335.1 Fidelibacterota bacterium | reverse complement strand
GTATTAAAAATGAGGAATAATGAGTAAAAAGATCATAGAACTAAAAGGGGTTGATCCCTTTCAAATAATGGGAGTCAATGACAGTTATCTCAACATGTTGACCGAAAAATATCCATTAAAAATTTTTGCCCGGGGCACTACAATACATTTGGACGGTGATGATGTTTATATTGAACAGGTCAATCGAATCATTGGCGAAATGTTGCTGACGGCCTCTCAAAAAGGATATGTTGAAACTACGGATATTCAAACCCTGATTAATATGGAATTAAGCAATCGACCCCTGGATAAAGATATCACGGCTGAAACTGTTATTTTATTTAAAAAATCCGGCGCAATTAAACCTCGTTCGGCAAACCAGGGACGGTATTTCAAGGCAACACTTCAAAATGATATTGTGTTCGGAATTGGCCCGGCCGGTACCGGCAAAACCTATCTGGCTGTTGCAATTGCTGTGGCGGCTCTCAGGAACAACGAGGTTAAACGAATTATTCTGACCCGCCCGGCCGTTGAAGCGGGAGAGAGCCTCGGGTTTCTTCCTGGCGATCTGAAGGAAAAGATTGAACCCTACCTTGCACCGCTCTATGATGCCCTTCATGACATTTTACCGGCTGACAAGTTCAAGGCTTATACCGATCAACATGTTATCGAAATATTACCCCTGGCGTACATGCGTGGTCGCACCCTTAATAATGCTTTTGTCATTTTAGATGAAGCCCAGAATACCACAAGCATGCAGATGAAAATGTTCCTGACCCGGCTTGGAGCAAACTCAAAAGCCATTATTACCGGCGATATTACCCAGATAGATATTCCCGACAGAATTAATTCCGGCCTCATTGAAGCCCGAAATATTTTGACGCATATAGACGGAATAGAATTTATCTATTTTGATCCAAGCGATGTCGTCCGCCATCGGCTGGTGAAAGAAATTATCAAAGCCTATAACGGAAAAGAAACCAGAGAATGAAGCCAAAACCGGATCAACATATTCCTATAATCACCTTATCCTTTGTGTTGAATACTGGGCTGCTCGTTTTGTTTTGCTTCCAATTATCCCTGCCAGTATGGGCGGGGAATTCCGATGAAGACCAACAAAAAGTCTGGATATATTTAGATGAAAAACAGATCGGCAGCGAGGATTTTATTCCGCTCGATGTTCAACAACGGACACTGAACAGACTATTAAAAAAATCGTTAATAACCAGAGATCATTTTTCCGATGGCGTTCCCGGAAACAATATCCGTTCACAAATCGAGCAATATGTCACTGAAATCGTATTTTATTCCCGCTCATTAAAGGCTTATTCCGCATACATAATAGATTCAGACATTACTTACATCAAAAGTCTCCCATTTATTAAAACAATCGAACCGGTAAAATTCTACCGTCGCAAGACACCTCTGGAACCGCTAAATAAACTTGAAAAATCTACAGGGAGTTTTGATTTTTACGGCAATTCTTATGACCAGCTACAACAACTGAATATTCCAGAGGTTCATGATTCGGGTTATACAGGCGCCGGTGTTCGCATCGCTATAATCGATGCCGGTTTTAATAAAGAACACTCTGCGTTTCAATATATCATTGACAACGACCGCCTGATCGCTGAGTGGGATTTTATTTTTAAGGACAATAATGTTCAGGATGAGATCTCGGCAGACACAACATCATATCCTCAAAGTCGACATGGCACTTCGGTTTGGAGTGTCATAGGTGGTTATGTACCGGACGTTCTGATTGGCGCTGCGTACGGCGCCGAGTTTCTGCTGGCAAAAAGCGAACGGATTGGCTCGGAGAGCATTCTCGAAGAGGACCTTTTTGTGGCTGCGGTGGAATGGGCCGATGAAAATGGCGCCGATATCATCACTTCATCAGTGGCCTACCGGGATTTTGACAACGGCATCGGTGATTATCAATTAGAACAGCTGGATGGAAAAACGACCAATGCCGCCAAAGCAATAAACTGGGCTTTTGAACGGGGAATATTGTCAGTGATTTGCACGGGAAACGAATTGCAATATTTTCCCCAAGATGGCGGACTCCTGACACCATCCGATGCATATGGAGCGTTAGGTGTTGGCGCAGTTGATCGCAATGGACAGATTGCCAGCTTCAGCGGACACGGCCCGACAGCTGACGGTCGAATCAAACCGGATCTGTGTGCATTGGGCGTTGATGTATACAATGCAACAATCTATACTCCAAATTCCTACTCATATAGCAACGGCACTTCATTTTCGACGCCGTTGGTCGCTGGATCGGCGGCCCTTCTTATGGAAAAATATCCATCCCTTCCTCCTATTAAAATTATTGAATTACTAAAATCAAAATCTAATCGCAGCAGTACGCCCAGTGATCGATACGGATGGGGAATTCCCGACGTGTACCGCTCTATGTTCGAATACGATTCGACCCGGATTTCATTTTGGGAACCGGATAAGGCGAGGATTTACGCTCTTCCGAATCCTGCCATTACCGGTGTTACCTTTGCATTCCGCTGGACTCATGTAATTCCAACCGAAACGCAACTCTATCTAAAAATATATAATTTACTTGGGCAACTGGTTTGGAGCACCAACCTTGTGCCGCAAATTGCTGGGAATGATGAATTTACATATTGGAATCTTCGAAATTTTTCCGGGGACATTGTCCCGTCCGGAGTTTATATTGTTGCGGTTAAAGACAAACATACAACAATTCGTGGTAAATGTTTGATTTTGCACTAATTAATAAAAAGACATCAACATGGCTGACAACCTTACAAACTTGTGGTGGTCTAAAATAGGAGAATGTTGAATGGACCAGCAGGAAATTGAAATAATTGAACGTATTAAAAAAGGTGATGACGTGGCTTTCCAGCAAATCATGAGCAAATATGGCGAGAGAGTCATGGGACTGGCTTTCCATTTCACCAAAAACTATCAGGATGCCGAAGATTTGTACCAGGAAACGTTTATAAAGGTTTATCGCAATATCGAATCATTCCGGTTCGAAAGTGAATTTTTTACCTGGGTCTACCGCATCCTGGCAAACCAGGCGTTTAACTACTATCGCAAGGCCAAACGGATGACGATCGTAGATCCCGGTGAAGACGATTATCTGTGGGAAACCCTGCCTGCGGATGAATCGAGCGAAGCCGATCAGGCCACTCTGAATTCATCACTCCGGGAAGAAATTGACCGGGCTTTAATGCAATTATCCTCACAACAACGTATCGTGTTTATTCTCAAACACTACGAAGGAAAAAAGATCAAAGATATTGCATCAATACTCGACTGTACCGAAGGAACCGTGAAACGCTATCTGTTTCGGGCAACCCATAAATTACAGACCATACTGGTCAAAGCATAAAGGAATGTGCAATGAACACACACAAAGCATTTAAAGAAAAGTTGCTGCTTTATTTCTATGGCGAATTGAATGCCGTCGAGTCAAAATTATTCGAGCAACATTTGGCAAAATGCACCGAATGTAACGGTGAAATAAACCGGCTGAATGAAATGAAACGTTCCCTTCAATTTATGTCACGCCCCGTGCCCCGTTCTGTCCTGATAGAGCGTGCAAATGCAAAAGTCATGAACACTATCCGGCAAACAAAACAACGTAAGTTAAGATGGACGATAACCGGTCTTCTCGATGATATACTCAATACATTTACAAGTATTTTTGCACGACCGCAATACCAATTGGTTTCGATTGGAGTAACATTTATTATTGGAATTTTTGTTGGCAAACTTTGGCTGAGCAGTGGTTTGAGGCATGATCCGGGTATGCTGGCTAACTTTGTCAATTATCAGGTCGCCCTCACAGACACAGAGAAAGATCAATTTCAAAAAGCCCTGGCAAATTATCTTCTCCAGTCGGGTGGAATAGAAATAGCCGAACTCGTTCAGGGTTCTGCTGATGATGATGGCGACGGACTCGTGGAAGTGAATATTAAAGTCGATAAGGATATCGCCGTAAAAGGCGGCCTGGATGATCCGACGATTTTAAACATGCTGCAATACTCTGCAATCCATGAAAAAGATAAAACCCGTCGTATGCGGGCTATTAAACTTCTGTCCAAGACTCCCCAAAATCCCAACAATGAAGCAACCATGATTTCTGTAATATTAAACGATGCCGAATTGGAGATTCGTAATCTTGCATTAAGCACACTGACAACCTATCATTCTAATGACCAGATTATGGACGCCTATAAAACCATTGCATTACGGGACAGCAGCACAGATATTCGTTCTATCGCGATAGATCAGCTTTATAAAAATGCTGATAAATCAATTGTTCCAATTCTTGCCTTAATCGCCTCCAATGATTCAGATGAAACGCTTCGAAATGTGGCGCAAAGATACTTAGATAGAATTGTTGAAAATCAATAAACAGCAGGTATAATTATGAATACCAAACACATTTTCTTACTATTGGTTTTTTTCAGCGCCCGGTTGATGGCTGAAAAATTTGAATTTGATGGCATGCGCTATCACGGCGAAACCATCAAAGAATATAAAATTGATGAAAAAGGTTCCCTGGTAATGGAAAACATCCGCGGTGATATTAAAATCATCGGTGAGGCCCGGAACAATATTCAGGTTACGGAACGATATCGTATTAGTGCCTACTCTGAATCCGATGCTGAAAAAATATTTTTCGATTATCGCGCCAAATATATCCTGAAGGGCAATACTCTTATGATTAAAGGGACAGATAAATCGAAACGCTATCAGTGTGATTTTACGATTCAGATACCCTCGAACTTAAATCTGGATATCAGCGCCAGCGGGGGCGATATTGTTACCGAAACGGTCATCGGTAATATTGAATTAAAGACTTCCGGGGGCGATATTGATGTTCTGGAAACCAGGGGCAAACTAACCATAAATACTTCCGGCGGCGATATTAACATCCGAAAGGTAGATGCGGAAATTAATGCAACCACATCCGGTGGAGATATTACCCTGAACCAAATAATTGGAAAACTCTATTCCAGAACATCCGGTGGTGATATCTCCGTCAAAGATCTCAAGGGAGACGGAAAAGTAAGCACCTCGGGTGGTGATATTTATATTTCTAATATTAATGGAAAATACTTCGAAGGGACTACGTCCGGAGGGGATATTGGCGCCGATAATATTGATACAGAAATAAATCTAAGCACTTCTGGCGGCGATATCTCTGTCGGAAAAACGACCACCCATGTCTGGCTGCATACCTCAGGCGGTGATATTGATATCAATGAAGTTGGCGGCAATCTGGATGCCAGTACCTCAGGCGGCGACATTGATGTGAACCGGGTTGATGGGTATTGCAGTCTGAATACGTCCGGCGGAAACATTGAAATTGAATTTGCTCAAGACAAGGTTCGTGCCTCCACATCGGGCGGTGATATTTACATATCAAAAGTCTTCGGCGCCGTATATGCTCACACATCGGGTGGCAATATTGAAATGTGTAAAAAAATCAAAAAATCCATTAAAGACAACACCGTAGATTTATCTACTTCCGGCGGTGATATTATCCTGTCGTTATCGGACAACGTCAAGGCCGATGTATTTGCCCAGATTACCGTATATGATAAATGGGATAAAAGTGAAATCCGCTCTGATTTTCCGCTTGAGATCAGCAAAGAAAATCGAGGCTCGAAACTGATTATCACCGGACAGGGACGTATTAATGGTGGTGGTGATACAATCACCCTAAAGACCAGTGGCGGCGACATTAAAATTGGCCGTCTCGTGCAATGATAAAAGAAAACCGGAAAGGTGGGCACAACATGAAGGGACGTTTGATATTCGGATTATGCCTCGTCACAACCTTCGTACTTGCTGAAGATATTGTCACCGAGCGTCATGAAGTGCCATACAAAGGCGAAGAAGAGTTAAACGTGGGCATTGAGTTCGGGCTGGGCAAACTCGAACTTCGGAGTCTTGATAACAGCAAATATATCATGCAGGCTGAAATCATCTACTCCAAAGATTTGTATAAACCGGAAATCGATTATAAAACCGTCGGCAATCGCGGTAAGCTGCGCCTTGTTTCCAATCAGGATCAGGAAAACCGATTTTGGGGGCATTCCAGAAAAAAATCATCATCAGATATAAAGAACAATCACTGGCGCGTAGCTATGACCGATCAAATTTCAACTGCCTATGATATTGAACTTGGGCTTGGTAAAGGTATTCTGGATTTTACCAACATAAAAGTAAACGACCTAAACCTTGAATGCGGTCTGAGCGACGTTGTCATGGAATTTTCCAAAAGCAACAAGGAAAGGATTCGGACACTGGTCATTCAGAGCGGACTTGGAAATGTCGAAGTTACCGGTCTATGCAATGCCAACATGGACCGATTTGATGTTGAATGCGGTTTGGGGTCCACCAAATTGCGGTTTGACGGAGATTCGGTTCGCGACATCAAGGGTCGAATCACCATCGGTCTTGGTTCGGTAACAGTACAAATCCCCGAAGATATCGCTGTCCAGATTGAGGCAGAGAGTTCCTTCCTTTCCTCATTAAATTTTAATGGTTTCCGGGAAGTTGAAGAAAATGTCTACCGCAGTAAAAACTGGAAATCCGCCGATCAACGTATCTATATTGTTATTGAAATTGGTCTTGGAAGCGTGGATATTGAGTGGATTGATTAGTTTGGCTTATTAAAAATTCTACCGACGCGGCTGTTTAAAAAGCAACCGCGTTTTTTACTCATCTAAAAAATCTTCCCGGATCAACACCAGAATATAGGAGTGGGGTACAATAATGTATTTTTTAGATTCCAATTCAATTTCAATGGCATACTTCCGTAAAAATATGGCATAATCGCCCTCTTCGGCCTGCAGTGGAAGATACTGTGGTTCCTTATAATCCGGAACCCAGGGTTCATCGGAGGATTCGTCGATAATGGGCAGGGGAAAACCAGGTCCCACTTTTACGACATATCCTCCCTGCACATTTTCTTTTTCCTTTACGCCCGGCGGGAGATAAAGGCCGGAGGGTGTTTTAGAATGATCAGTATCGGGATCGATCAACACCCGATCGCCAACCAGAATAATTTCTTTATCACTTTTTATCATGTGTAAATTTATTAATAATCACAGAATTAAGAAACAATGAAGTGGATTAATCAACAAAATAGTTCCAGTATTCATCCAATACAATCAAATCGTATTTTTCACATTAGGAACTTTTTTTGAAAGCTTGTATACTATATTCGCGTAACTTCCCAACGATTTCTGAATCAACGTATTGAAAAAGGAACTACTTTTGAAAAATGATGGAGAAATAACATGACAGACAAAATTTATGACGTGGTGATAATTGGCGGCGGTCCGGCCGGTTTTACTTCGGGAATTTATACTGCGCGTGAAAAACTGGATACGATCCTGCTTGAAAAATCGATGACCGGTGGTTTACCAAACGTCACTGATTTAATTGAAAACTATCCTGGTTTTCCAGAAGGTATCGCCGGCCCGGATCTGATGCAAAAATTTCGTCGTCAGGCAGAGCGATTCAATGTGGCCATTAAGGAATATGATGAAGCCAGTCAAATTATTCCAGGCAACGAATATCATACGGTCAAAACAGAAAAAAAGGAGTACCGCGGCCGAGCTGTTATCATTGCCACTGGCGGGCTGCCCCGCTTGCTGAACGCACCCGGAGAAAAAGAATTTACCGGTCGGGGAGTTTCCTATTGTGCAACGTGTGACGGGCCTTTTTATAAAGATGCCGAAATTGTTGTCGTTGGTGGAGGTGATGCTGCAATTCAGGAGGCCCTTTTCCTGACAAAATTCGCCAGCACTGTTACGATCATCCACCGCCGGGACCAATTACGGGCCAGCCCGATTCTGCAGCAGCGCGCTTTCGATCACAAACAGATCGATTTTATCTGGGATTCAGTGGTCACGAAAATTTCCGGTAAAAATCTGGTGGAGGCAGTTGAAATAAAAAACCTTAAAAACGGTGAAATAAGTACCCGGAAAACTGACGGCGTTTTTATTTTTGTCGGCTGGGTTCCCAATACTATTTTTGTTAAAAATCTTATCAATCTTGACGAAGAGGGACACATTATTACCGATTCTTATATGAACACAAACATTCAGGGTGTTTTTGCGGTTGGTGATGTGCGCTCCAAAAAATTTCGCCAGATCGCTGAAGCCGTTGGCGATGCTACCGTCGGAGCACTGGCTGTATCGGAATATATCCGTGAAATGCATTAAATTTACACACAATACGGCCAGGATTATGAAACACTTATTTTTCATATTCTCAATTGCACTACTCTTTTTCCTGTATACCCACAAGCTCACAGCCTGTACAACCGGCCTGGTTGGTTCCGGGGCGACGTTAAATGGTGAGGTGCTTCTTTGGAAAAATCGTGATTCCAGTTTTATTGATAACGAACTCGCATTTTTTAGAAAAGGCGATTTTAGTTTTATGGGTATTATCAATACGAACGACACAACCCAAGTCTGGGCCGGAGTAAATAACTTTGGTTTTGCGATTATGAACGCTGAATCCCGTGACATGGCGGTACCCGGCGAAAACACCGGGTATGACGATGAAGGTTATTTCATTAAAAGAGCTTTGCAACAGTGTAAAAATGTTGCAGACTTCGATGAATTACTTAGAGAAACAAATGCCAATGGTCGAAAAGTCACCAGTAATTTTGGCGTCATTGATGCGCTGGGAAATGCCGTCTTTTTCGAAACCGGTAATCATGAATATATCCGGTTTGATACAAAATCTTCAACGGAGTCACCTTTCCTTATCAGGGCAAATTTCGCCTATGCCGCCCGCTCCACGGAGGGGTACGGTTTTGTCCGGCACGACCGCGCTAAATACTTATTTGAAAAGGCATATTCCCTCGGAATACTGGATCATCGGTACATTATTACATCGGTCTCGAAAGATATTGCCCTGCCCGATTCCCTGATTGATCATTGTGCTCTCAATTTACGAAAAACACAGGATACTATTAACCGGTATCGAAGTGTAGCCGCAGCGGTGTTTGATGGTAAAAGTGGTCAACCAGAACTAACAAGCTTTTGGTGCAATCTGGGCGAGCCCGTTGCATCTATTTCAATCCCTCTCTGGGTTCGGTCGGGTCAAGTGCCCCCGGCCTTAGATTCAGATTCCGGCTCAACGTTAAACAAACTTTTTCAGGATATTAAAAAGTATCTGTATGTGGATAAAACACACCTCAGTCTGAGACACTTAGAACTCGCCCGCAGTATTCTTGATAAAGGCCAAAAAAAAATTTTCCAAAAAACCGCCAAAGAACTAAAAAAATGGGACCGTTCAATCCCCACACCTGAAACCATCGCAGCTTTTCAGAACAAAATGCTTTCCATAGCTGTCGATTCGGCAACCAAAGCTTTGCTCAAACTGCAATCGGTAAACGACTAATCGGTTTTAATCGCTTTAAATATTTGATGAATTAGAGTAACATTCTGTTGCAGGGTTGTGTCGATTGTCTGCTGCAAATCAGCTGCCGACTGAAAGTGCAATTCTCTTGATTTATTTAGGGGTCCAATAATTGTAGTCAAATATTTTTTTTGTAATTCATCGTTATCGGAAACCATTAAGTGATAAAGGTCGCGAATATGTTTCAAAAAGTAATAATGATCTCTGAGCGCTTCAATTTCAACCTGCATTTCCGGTAAACATGACACTAATTGGATAAATAGTTTGGAAGAAATGGGTCTCACAATAGAATAATTGGCCTTCAGGATGAATAAAATATTTTCTAGATCTCGTAAACCTCCGGGGCATTCTTTAATATCGACGACCTCAAGATCATTAAAATATTTTCTTCGGGAAAATATTTCGATTTTAATTGAATTGATAAATTCCTTTTTATTATTAAAAATGAACAGCCCAACAATTTCTTTGTCATATACCTCTTTAAAATGAGCGCTGCCGACTATCATTCGCGCTCCAAGTAGCTGAGACATGTCAATAAAAGCACCCTCGTCAGGTTGGTCAAAGAAATTTTTCAGGTTGCTGAATGTCGTGACATAATTTTTAAACCGGTCCGCAAATCTGTAATGTGTCATAATCGAGCGTTGGATAATATGTTTATTCATTTTCAGGATAATCCGATTGGCATAATCCAACATCATTTTATCATCGGAATTCAGCAGAATTATCAGGTCATAATCGTCATCAAAAGACTGGCTGCGGGCATGCCCGCCTGCGGCAAATACCGCAAGCAGATCTTTTGTCTCGGGGATGGCGCCGCCCATTTCCTTTGATACCTCTTCTCTGCAAAGCTCAAAGAGAATCTGAATGAAATTATCGGAAAATATCGTAAACTGTTTATTCACTTTCTCAAACGAACCACCATTGATTATTTTTATTCCAAGGCGGAGAAATTCAAAATCATAATAGTCGCCCAGTCTTTCAATACGTTCAGAAATAGTATCAAAGTTATCCAGGTTGTGAAGTAAACCATCAGCAATTTGGGCAAATTTCGGTTCATTGTTCAACAACGAGATGTAGGCTGCATAAGAATTAAATACCCGCTGAAAAAACCGTTGAAAATAATAACTGCTGTCTTTGTAGAGGTAGCATAACATAAGTAAATTCTTCTGCAACATAATAATGTCCGGCCCCCATAGTGGTCGGTCGATAACCTCAATCAGTTTTTTTAGATGCTCTTCATTCAGCAGGGCCAGAAAATTGGTCATCACTTGAGGAGAAAAATTCAGAATATGACACAGGCGGCTGATGTTTTCATGGGTTCCTTCAAAATCACAAATAAATTCATCCAAAAAAATACGGATGAATTCTGATTCCGCAAGTGCTGGTTGGTGTTGGGTAATAATCGTCAGCAGAGAAATCAGGGAATATGGCGACAGGCGGCCCCAGCGCACATAGGTCTTTATCAATGAGTTCATCTGTTCTTTCGGAAGCGAAATAAAATCACCGACAAATCGGTTCAGAAGAATTTCATCTTTGCGATCCAGTAATGTGAATACATCATCCCAAAAACGAGTTCCACGAAAAAATATTGATTGCTTGATGAATTCCTTGGCAATGTTTTCCTTTTTCTCCGGATCATTCCGGGAATCGTCACTTACCTGTGTAATTGGATTAAAAATCGTGATATTGCTCAGATGCTTGTCTACCAGCCGGATTAATTGTTCTGCACCCCGCCGTGCAGTTTCCTGAAGATCCTGATAATGAATCAGCATCTGGGTGTATGCCGGGGCATAACTTTTATCTTCATATCCCATCGCCAGGGCAACCTTTTGCAGATTGTCCGAGACATGTTCATCTTCGAGGTAAATCTCCTCATCCTGAACCACAAATAAATGGTACAGAAACCGGAACGTTTCAAAGAAGGTTAAAGCCCGATGGATTCGCAGATACGCTTCCCGGTTTGCTAGGTCAGTTTTTAACAGAACATCAAGAACCTCAAGGGTTGTATTTCGATCAATGCCCTTCCAGGTTTTAACCGCAAATACTGTCGCTTTCAGCATCCGCAGTGCATCTCTCTTCGGAATTAATATGTTCTCCGGCGCCTCCTTCATAATCAAGTCCCTGATTTCACCCAAAAGACCCCGCAGACAACCTTCGTGATAGCGGTTATCCTGATCTGGTTGATAATAATAGCGATCCAATATTTCGGCTTTAAAATGATGAAAAAGTTCCAATCGACCCAGAATGGGAACGGCATTCAACATTTCACTCAAGATAACAAAATCTTGGATTTCATCATCAAGCACATTGTGATATTCATTAATCGAGGCGGAATAGCCGCTTTTTCCAACATGTTCGGACAAATGAAAATGCAGAGTACTGGCGTTCTTCAGCATTTCATGATTCAGTAATCCAAATGCCTTTGTGATGATTGGTCTCTCTTTTATCCCTCGGTCGATAACTCCCAGATCAATATCGTCTTGATCCACCCGCGTACCAACACAACAGACAACAAAATCCGGGCGGGTTTCTTCTGGTAAAAATATATCCAGAAGAACCGACATGTAGGCACCACTGAGCAGGCGGAAATCCGAACCGGTTCGGGCTAAAAAACGGTGAAAGTTATCATAACGATCAGTTGGAGTCGAGAGATTCATGCGCAGAACATCAAGTGCTTTAATATTCATCAGTAAAAATTGCAGAGAATAATAGCAACCCAACATTTCCATACGGGTTTCACGATCTTTGATAAAATCGGTAATCAGACGCATTTCCCGATCAGGTTGAGATGAAAATCGCAGCAGCCGAAACTGATCAAAAAGATGCTTGGCATCAATGAGTGAAACCAGCGCATCAAAATTCTTTTCAATATTATAGAGATATTTATTATGGTGGTTTCCCAGCGCACCAACACGCCCGAAAAGATCAATCGTGGAAAAATCGATAGTGCGAATCACAGCGGTTTACACACAAGATTATGTGTTCAAAGGGCCATTTTGATCAAGCCATTTCTGAGCCAGCTCAATTCCGGTATAAAATGCCGTAATATTCATTTCTTCCGTCCCCTTGGGTACCCGCGATCGGATGGCATGTTTTACCGAGTCTTCCGACACTACACCGGACAGCTTGGTAATAATTCCCAACGCAATAATGTTGGACACTAAAAACTTCCCGAGGCGTTCAACGGCGGATTGGATAATCGGAATGGAAACGATTTTAAAATTGCCTTCCGGAATTCTCGATACCATCTGGGAATCGATTAAGAGAACGCCGTCCTCTTTTAAATCAATAATATATTTATCGCAGGCTTCCTGGGTCAGTGCCAGAAGAATATCAATATTTTCGGCTTTAGGATAATCTATATCTCCGTCAGATATAATCACCTCGGAGCGGCTGGCGCCACCACGGGCCTCGGGGCCATATGATTGACTTTGAGTTGCATTCAACCCATCGTAGATAGCGGCTGCTTCGGCCAGCACTTTGCCAACCAAAATCAATCCCTGCCCACCGGAACCACTCAATCTCACTTCATAGCGAAAAGCCATATATACTCCCTGATTTTATTTCATATTTCGGGCCTGTTCGACCACTTCATTATAACGGGTAAGGTAACTCTTCTGATCTTTATCTACAAATACCCCCAGAATAATCTTTCCTTCGAGTTCTTCGTCCGACATGTTTTTAATACGCTCAAGTCCAACAGAGTTAGCCTTTTGAGCCATCATCATGTCAACGGCAGTCCCTTCTTTATTACGTCGTCCATATGATGTTGGACATGGGGTCAATACTTCAACCACCGAAAAACCGGGTTTTAAAAGCGCTTGTTCAATATATTTATCTGTCCGTCCCACATGGTACACGGTGGAACGGGCCACATAGGCAGCACCGGCAGCTTGCGCCAAACGGCTGATATCAAAAGGTTCATCGGGATTTCCATACGGAGCCGTAGAGGCTTTTTTACGACTGGGGGTCGTTGGAGAAACCTGTCCGCCGGTCATACCATATATATAATTATTGTAGATAATCATGGTTATATCAATATTCCGTCGGGCTGCGTGAATAAAATGGTTCCCGCCAATGGCCGTTGCATCACCATCCCCACTCACAACAATAACGTGAAGCCGGGGAGATGCAATTTTTAATCCTGTAGCAAACGCCAGTGCCCGGCCGTGGGTTGTATGCAGAGTATTAAAATCCACATAGCCCGGCGTCCGGCTGGAACAGCCAATTCCAGAAACCATGGCAATATCATTTTTATCCCATTCCAGCTTGTCAATTGATCTTAGGATGGATTTTAAAACTATCCCATGCCCGCAACCATCACACCAGATATGTGGCATTTTATCCAAACGCAAGTATTGCAAATAATCCATGATTAATCCTGTGCAATTATGGCATTAAATATTTCATTCGGTGTAATCGGCTCACCATTGATTTTATTGACCCGAACGACCGGTTTTGAGCGACGTGTTGCCCATTCAACTTCATGGGCGATCTGGCCGAGATTCATTTCCGCAACAATGATTTTCCGAACCGGATCACTGATTACTTCGATTTCTTTGTCAGGAAACGGCCAAATCGTTTTGAGTCGAAGCAGTCCGGCTTTAATTCCCTTTTCCCGAGCATTAATAACTGCCCGTCGGGCAGATCTCGATGTAGACCCAAAAGAGATTACTAAAATTTCCGCATCTTCCGTGTAATGTGTTTCAATTTCAACAATATCATCTCTATAGCGATCAATTTTCCGGTTCAGCCGATCCAGCTGGACCTGTATTTTTTCGGGGTTATTCGTGGGGAAACCAGTCTCGTCATGGGCCAATCCGGTAACATGGTACCGATAGCCATCCCCGAAGTTTGCCATTGCAGGAATATCCGATTCATTCAGTTCATAAGGCAAATAATTGTCTGGCGAAACGGATGGCTTTTTCCGGTTCACAATTCTCATCTGTTCAATTGGTGGAACATCGACTTTCTCGGTCAGGTGCCCGATAATTTCATCAGACAGAAGAATAACCGGAGTTCTATACTTTTCGGCCAGGTTAAATGCTCTCACTGTCATATCGTAGGTTTCACGAACTGAAAAGGGCGATAACACAATAATCGGGTGGTCTCCGTGCGTCCCCCAACGAGATTGCATCACCTCTCCCTGGGCTGCATGAGTCGGTAATCCGGTGCTGGGTCCACCTCGCTGGACATTGACGATTACGCAGGGAACCTCGGCCATCGCGGCAAAGCCAATATTTTCCTGCTTCAATGAAAAACCAGGACCACTGGTTGCTGTCATGGCCTTGGCGCCCCCCAGGGATGCACCAATTATCGCGCCCATTGCCGCTATTTCATCTTCCATCTGAATAAAATTACCACCGACCATGGGCAAGCGCTGGGACAACACTTCGGCAATTTCAGTTGAAGGGGTAATCGGATACCCGGCAAAAAAACGGCACCCGGCCGCCAGGGCCGCTTCGGCGCAGGCAACATTTCCCTGCCACATTTTTACATTTGGATTAGGTGTTTCCACAAAATCTCCCATTATTTTTTAGTCGAATCCGGCTTATCCGGAGCGGTTACAATAATCGCAAAATCAGGGCATAATTTCTCACATAATTTACAGGCAATACAATCTTCCGGCCTGGCTGCGACAGGATAAAAACGCCCCATGTCATAGACTTTTTTCGGGCAAAAGATAACACATATTTCGCAACTTTTACACCATTGTTCGTTTATCGTTATTTCAGAAATATTTCTCATAATGTGTCACCACTTTTTTATTACCCGTAAAATCATTGCTTTTTCTGCCAAATATATTTTGATTACAGAGTCTCTTTTTAAAATATCCATATATTGTACAAATTTTATATGTTAAAAACCTCTATTTTAACCGGATCGGTCTCAACCCGTACCCGGGCGCCCAGTGGTAAGGTCAGACGTTTCCGGATATGTCCGTATGCAAAATTACTGATTACCGGAAAATTATAATCACCAATCACATCATCCAGAAATTCCGGTAATGTAAACGAACGCTTGGAATTTTTTGGGAAACAATTTACAAAATGCCCCAGAATCAACGCGGATATTTCCTCAAATACGCCATGCAACCGTAATATATGCAATTGCTTATCAAGATGGTACGTCTTTTCACCAATGTCTTCAACCACCAGCACGGCTCCTTTCAAATCCGGCATATACTCGGTTCCCAGCAGCGGTGTAATCAACGACAGGCAACCGCCAACCAGGGGTCCTTCGGCATTTCCCGGCCTATAAACCACCATTTCGTCTCCGGTTGGGTTTTGCAGGTTCAGTGGATACGGATGATTGGTTATCACTTTCCAGAGCCATTCTTCCGAATACGGATCAAATTGGCCGCTCATATCAGATGCGACCATTGGACCGGTATATCCAACCCATCCCAATTTGGCGAGAAGAGCCATCTGCAATGCGGTGATATCCGAATAGCCTACAATCAATTTGGGAGGCATGTCAGTAAAACGATTATAATCAATTTTATCAATTATTCGTAACAGCCCATAACCACCCCTGATGCATATGATAGCGTCGATTTCAGGATCAAGAATGAAGTGTTCAAGCCAATGCAACCGCAATTTGTCATTCCCCGCCAAATAATGTTTTCGCCGGGTCAAATTCGGAGCTGTTTTGAGACGATAGCCACGGTTCTCCAAGTAGGCCAGACCTTCTTGTGCCTGTTTTCTATGAGCCGCACTGGACGGTGCAATTACACCTATTGTCGCGCCTTTGTGTAGCGGCCTGGGGAATTGATACATCCTACTCCTTTTTTAAATAATACACATCTTAAGTTGCAAATACTATTTATAAAGATAAAGTTTTTTATCATATATTTCTAAATTAATTAATAATCTCTTTTCACATTTTGACAGATAATTGATTTTAAATGAACAAAATATGTTTTTTTTGAAAAATCTTTTAACTTATCTTATAAATATGTTTGTATATCCGATCTTTGTTTTACATTAATAAATGGGGTTGGATAAGAAAAAATGCTAGATGAGGTTATTTATGATCAAAGGGGTTGAACACCGAAAAAGAGACAAAATCAATTTTCAATTTTTTATTATATTTGCTTTCATTGCCGGGATAAATGCCCAGACCAGCAGCCTGGACAGCATGGTTGACACATTGGCCGGCCGACAGGAAATGGAATTTCTGGAATCCGTTGAGGAACAGGCGCTTGGCGACACACAGACGCTCCGACAATTTATCAAGGATTCTCTTCAACTTGTTTATGAAGAAGCATTTATGGAACAAAAGGATTCCATCGCAACCCTGTTCAACAATCAAATCACCGATATTCTCAACCAAAACTCTCTTGAAACCAACAGACTTGAAAAAACCATCCGGGCCCTGCGCGATAGCCTGAAAATAAGCAAAAAACCCGCACCGGCGCCAATGGTCACTCAAAAAACCGAATACGATCCGATTAGCGAAGAAAAATATTTCAGTTATGAAAAGCTGTTAAAGCAACAGGAGACAAAATCCAAAAGTGGCTTTTTGATACTATCTTCCACCGTTGAAGATATTTATACGTTTCAGGTTAATGAACTCGAGCGCTACATCAATCGCTTTTTTCCGGAAGCACGTTGCGATTCTGTTCAGGACTATCTGACCCAAATGTACATTCGGAAAGGGGATTGGGCCAAAGCGGAACTGTCTATTATTAAATTTATCTTTTTGTACCCGCAATCGCCCTTGTATGAAGAAATAAAAACTATCCGTTCCGGTATTTTTACCACCGAAAAAACGTATAAGAGCAATGCGGATTTCCTAATGAATATCGTTTCAACGACTCCTGAATATCCAAGCATTGAAACCCGCTACTTTAAGCTGCTCGAATTGTTAAAAGATTTTCCCGATCCTGCTGTTAAACCAATGTTCGTCAAAGAAGCCCAAAAATATCTCGAACTTTATCCTTTCTCGGAACAGTCGGCAAAGGTTTGTTTATGGCTGGCAGAATATTTTGCCAATAATCAACGCGCCCAAAGTGCTTTTATTACCTATCATCGTTTAATGATATTTTATCCGGACAGCCCGGAAATGATTCTTGCTCTTTACCGATCCGCCCGTATACAGGAAAAGGAGTTTGAAGAGTTCGATCCGGCAATTGAGACTTATTACCGGTTTATTGAACAATTTCCCGATGATACACTGGCTATTTCCGCTCACCACCATATCGCAAAAATTGCCGATGCCAAACAACAGAATTGGGAAAGGGCTATTTCAGAATACCAGATCAGTGCTGATCTGTATTTGGCTGCCGGAAAAACAGATCTCAGCACCGAAGCACTAATGCGCAAAGCAGTCATTCTGGCCGATCAGATGAATCTGATTCAGGATGCCGTTACGACCTATTTATCCATCGATGAGCGTTTCCCTGGAACCGAGGGGGCTCACATCGCAATTGCTGCCGCCGGTGATCTCTTTAAACGGCATAAACAATTTGAGTCCGCAATTGCTCAGTATATGAGTCTTTATGAAAAATATCCGGACGCTGCAAATGTTCTTGACGCACTGGATAAAACAGCCGATATCTATAATAGCGAATTGGGTAATGCCGATAAAACAGTCGAAACCCTGAACCTGATTATCACAAATTATCCCGACTCAAAAAGTGCCGGAAAAGCTGAGAAACTTTTAAAGAAATTACAAAAAGTAAAATAAAGAAAACCATCAAAAATAAAAAACCGGTGCGGT
>JAFGXZ010000062.1 GCA_016936335.1 Fidelibacterota bacterium | reverse complement strand
GACGCCGTGGCAACCCTGGGGCAGCTGGAAAGCTTCTTTACTTTACTGCGGGAATATCTTGAAAATCCCGATTCCGTTCCGATCGACGAACAGGGCAAAGCCCTGGCAGAAACTTTTCTGTATGGCAATCCCTACAATTTCAATCATGATAACAGTATGCTGTTGTTTACTATTACACCAAATTTCAGTGCTGTGGATTTCGATAAGATCGTGTCATTTATGGCAGTGGTAAAAAATATCCAGGCGGATATGAACGAGAAATACCCTGATTTGCATGTCAGTTACACCGGCGATATACCGATGCAAAGTGATGAGCAGGATGCGGTTGGTTTTGATATGCTGGTGCCATCGGTTGTTGCGCTTGTATTAATATTACTCCTGTTTATTTTCTCGTTCAGTCAGCTGCGTTTTATTGTATTCATTTTAATCGTGTTGGTAATGGGCATTGTTTACAATTATGGTTTTGTTGGAATTACCATCAAGGAAATTAATATGCTAACCAGTATCATGGCTGTATTACTGATTGGCCTGGGCGTGGATTACGGAATTCAAATCGTTACGAATTTTACCACTTACCGCGAGGACGGCTATGAACCGGCAGTAGCTTTACGGCTGACTTATCTCAAGGCCGGCATGGGCACATTGCTGGCGGCGCTGACAACTGCACTGGCATTTTTTGTCATGTCCGCCACCGGCGTCAAAGCCTTTGCACAGTTTGGCCTTATTATGGGAACCGGAATCATTAATTGCTTCCTGGCAATGTTCCTGATTTTACCGGCGCTCCTGCTTTGGTGGGGTAAAAAGGATTTAAGCAAGTCCCGTCTTCCAAATATTAATTACCAGTTTCTGGCCAATCTTGGCAAATCGACTTTTCGCCACAGAAGGGCGACTATTATTGGCGGAATCGTTGTCTCCATAGGGCTTTTTGCAGCGTTGTTTTTAAACAAAATGGAATACGACATCATGCAGCTGGAACCGCAGCAGATGCCATCCATTGTTCAATATAAAAAAATCATGGAAAAATTTGAAATGACCCCTTTTGCATCCATGGTAATCACCAACAGCGTCGAAGAAGCCCGGGAATTAACAGAAAAACTGGAAAAAACACCCATGGTGGCTGACATCAGCTCGGTGTCTTATTTTTTCCCACCGCCGGGCGAACAGCAGGCGCGTCTGAAGGCCATTGCAAAAATTCGTAATATGCCGCAACGATATGGAAAAATGGATTACGTTGTATCGGATATGAAAAATTTCGCATATGAAATTCAACGGATCGAATGGAATATTATTGAAATGGGGGACTTATCAGTGGCCGGTCTCGGTGAAAATAACAAAATCGTTAAAAAGCGGAATCAGATGATTCGGGAAATTTTCGGCACTGAAGTTGGTAAACCGGGCAGGGAAGTATTCCAGAAACTTATTCAACTGATTGAAAGCGATCCGGGATTATATGCCGAAAGGCTCATCAGACTGGATCGTCATTTCGCCATTGAAATGGACGCCATTGTCACCCGTATGTCCCAGGCGCGCCGCCCAATGACCATTGATGATCTTCCCGAATCCATCAGGAAAAGCATGTTTGATGAAACCGGTACGCGCAATCTGGTGATGATTTATCCGGATGATGGTATTCTCGAAAATGTCAGCAATGTCCATCACTTCAATAATTCTGTCGCCAGGGTTTCCACGAAAATCACCGGAACAACCCAGGTTTTAACGGCCTGGCTGGAAGAGGTACTTGATGCTTCCGGAAAAGCCGGGCTGTATATTTTCGCGGCAGTGATTATTTTTCTCATCCTGAATTTCCGGGATTTCAAGTACGTGGTTTTCGCGTCAGCGCCATTGGTGATCGGCCTGGTTTGGATGGGAGGTATTTATCCCTTGCTGGGGCAAAAACTGAATTTTATTAACATTGCCATGATTCCGCTGGTCATCGGAATGGGCATCGATTTCGGGATCCACATTGCTCACCGTTACAAAGTGGAGCACAATATCGAAACTGTCTATCGTTATACCGGTAAGGGCGTCTTTCTGTCTGCGTTCACAACCATGATCGGCTTCGGTTCACTCGGACTCATTGGTAAATTCGGTTCCATAAATTCCATGGGGCGTATCCTTTTTGTCGGTATCGCAGCTTGTCTGCTAACCACCCTGATCTTGTTGCCGGCACTGCTGGCTTTTGATAAAAAACATAAAACAACCTGAAGGAGCGAATGATGAAACAAGCAATTATATTAATCGTGATCCTGTTATTTGCATTTTCACTGTCCGCGGAAGACGATGCGCTGGCAATCATCCGCAAAGTCGATGAATTGAGCAAAACCAGCAGCAGCATCGCCAAAATGAGCATGTTGACTTTTCCCTATTCTGAAGACAATTCCAACTACCGTGATATGAAGGTTCTGGCATACGGCAAAGGCGAAGATGACAGCTATATGGAATTTATATCCCCGAAATCCGTACAGGGCTTGCGCATTTTGTCTCATAAAGGCGACCAATGGGTCTATTTTCCCTCCACCGGTCGGGTTCGGAAAATTGCCGCGAAATCCAAAGACCAGTCAGTTCAGGGAGTTGGCGGAGACTTTTCCTACGAAGATCTTGGCAGTGGTTCCATGATCGAGAAATATACTTATAAAATCCTGAGTTCCGACAAAGACAGCTGGACCCTGGAGGGTATTCCAACGGAAGAATCCGCCTACTCCAAAATCATCATTACCATCAATAAAAATACCTACATGACACCCAAAATTGAATATTATACGCCTGAAGACGGGCATAAAAAAGACCTGGTTTCCGAAGATTACAAAACCATCTCTGGCAAACTCATGCCCACCAAGATGACCATGACAAACCTGATTAAACAAAGTAAAACCGTGGTTCTTATCCATGAAGCTGAATACGATATACCAATCGACGACAAATATTTCAATCCCATGCGGTTTTATAAATAGAAAGTGCAATTATGAAAAAGGCAATGATCCTCTTACTAATACTGACATTTTGCGGATTCTCCTTTATTATTGCCCAAGAAAGCGGTTTCCCGGATGTCAGCTGGGGCGTTGATGAATCTGAAAACGTGGCGGCGAACAGCTATGAAGAGGTGTTTAGTTTATATGGCTACATGATTGACTATTTTCAATCCAGCCTGAATTATACTGACCACAAATTTTCAAGGCCGACTTTCGGTAATGCCCTGCTCCTGCGCTTGAAAGGCGACTGGCGCCCGGAAAACAATCTCCGTTTTCACATGGAATTTTCCTATATATCCAATGTCGGCAACCAGAATCCCTACCTGATGTACGAAAAACTGGGTATCGGCGGATTCGCCCAGAGCGACTTTCCATTGGAAGATTTTAACCAGCACATGTTTTTCGACCATGTCTGGGGCATGGTCAACATTGGCAATTTTGACATGCAATTCGG
>JAFGXZ010000061.1 GCA_016936335.1 Fidelibacterota bacterium | reverse complement strand
TGGCAGGCGCAGATACTGTACCCGGTATTTTCGGCCGGCAAGGGCATATAATTTTTTAACTTCTTCAGAGTCGGGATCAGCCTTTTCCCAGGCCATTTTTGAAAAGTACACCTGCCGCATAGCCTGTTCCCGACGACCTTTGATATAATCCTGAAACTCGGTACTGGCCAGTAATTCGTTGTTTCCTCCGGCTTCCAAAGCCAGTAACTTTTCAGCAATCAGTGAATTGAGTACAATTTTACGATGAATATAATTATCCTGCCGGCAGTAGGGCGGACGGATAGAATATTCTGAACGGCGGATGAATTCATCAGTCGTGATAATCCGATCACCAATTTTGACCAGAATATTTTTCTGTGGAATCATCGGTTCAGTCTGGCCACACCCATTAAAAATCAGCCAGGCAGCGACTGCCTGGATTAGCAGAACAGCATTTATCAAGGATAAGGAATATCTTTTCATAGCATTAAATTTAATCCAGTTCCAGATAATAACAACTACCCCCATTTGGGGGTAGTCAATCTAATCAAAAAGAGAAACATATTTCAGGTATATTCATGGATTATTTTTACTCATTAAAATGTGACTCCAAGCGTATAAGAATGTGTATTGCCGAGAATACCCACCGGCTTAAAGGCATAGTCCACTTTTATTCCATAATTACCCAAAAAACGTAATAAAAAACCGGCTCCGAAGGTTGCTCCGTACTCCGTTTCTCTCATGAACAGCGATTTATATCCACCGCGTAGAAAGAAACTCCCGGTACCAGGCATTACAATAGCATATTCAGCACCTACGTTTACCGATTCGGCATTGTTATTGGGATGTAGTGCGTCCACCGCCAGAGTCAACCGCTGATGACGGGAAACTATCGGCTGAACTGAAATACCAATTCGGAAGATCAGGGGCAATTCCCATTCCTGCAGGTTGAACTGACCTTTTACGGCACTGTAATTACCAGCTTCTTCAGGCAAAATGTCAATCGGGAACAACAGATCCATACCATCGTAACGCATTCGCGAACCGTAATTTGAAATGCTCATTCCAATCCGCAAACCATTCTCATGCTTCCCGGACGGAGAAAAGAAACCCGTATTGACAATCACACCCAGGTCAGCAGCAATTGCTGTAGCAGCTGTATGCCAGATGCGGGAAGTAATATATTTCGCCGAAGCACCGAAAGCGAACCACTGTGCCAGTTTCCTTGAATAGGTGAGACTAAAGCTGAAGTCATTTGCCGTAAAAAGTTCTCCGGTGCCTTCTTGACTTTCCAGGGTCGTCACTGGCATTTCGCCATAAGATACCTGATTAAACGCCAGCGCAAAAGTCCCGGCCAATGGCAGAGTATAGGAAACCGCCATAAAGCTATTGTTGATATCCACCACCCAGGGCTGATACATGAATAATACTTCATTATTATTAATAAATGCCAATCCGGCCGGATTCCAGTAGACCGATGAAAGATTTCCAACCATACTGACATAGGCTTCACCCATAGCATTGCCATCGCTGCCAATACCAATTTCTAAAAAATTGGCGGCTGTGGTGCCAACCCGGTAGGGCTCCTGTGCACGCAGACCAGCACCGATAAAACCAAGCGCAATCGCGAGGAAAACGGTCATTAATATTCGCCGACGGAGTTTTATATTGATATGTTTCTTTAACTCGCTCATTTTTATTCCCTGTCTGAATTATTTAATAATGGCAAATTTGCCGACTTTTTCATCGCCGGTAAGATCGGACTTGACATGAAAAATATACATGCCTGCCGCGACTTCAAGATTTTCGCAGGTCAGTAAATCCCAGTGAGCAATGCCATTGTCTGCATCATTTTCTACTTTAATTACATCTACTAAAACCCCACTAACCGTGAAAATTCGAATAGTGCAACGAGCTGGTAAATGAGTAAAAAGCAGTTGTCTGCGCTGATTGAGAAACCAGTTCGCAACCGAAGATTCCATAGCGTTTGTTGCCACATAGGGATTGGGAACGACCTTGATATCCTTCATTGTGGCTTTTAACTCCCGTCGATCGATAGTATCTGTTTGAACTACCGAAAACTTGATTTTGTCGGTGGTAAAAAACGGACGGTTAAACGTTATTCGATAGACATCATCCGCCTTGGGCAACAACTCTTCATCACCAAAGGCGGAGAGAAAATCAATTCCGAATACGGTACCGACCCATTTTCCGTTTGTATCGACAGCACCAACATATATCCGGTCAATCAGCATATCAAACTGACCGTCTTGATCAAGATCATGCACAATCATATCCATGAGTTCCAACGAATCGGGGAATGACTTGTTGACAACATAGAAATTAAAATCCTGCATGGTCAGCAAATTACGGGTGAGACGGATATGGTCTTTGTCCCGAATCCAGGTTGTACTTCCTCTC
The DNA here is from genome assembly GCA_016936335.1 of Fidelibacterota bacterium. Taxonomy (GTDB): domain Bacteria; phylum Fidelibacterota; class UBA2242; order UBA2242; family UBA2242; genus B118-G9. The sequence continues at coordinate 3,400 of JAFGXZ010000061.1, read as the reverse complement.
CCGGTATAACTGACGTCATCTGTAAAAATAATGTCATAATCCCATGGAAAATACTTAGACTCCGTTTTAGTTGGAGTGATGGTAATCGGGGAAGTGCCGGTAACCCATTTAGATCCGGCATAATTGTATTGGGCTGTCCTGATCGGTAATGCCACATTAAGAACCAGCCCGTCAAAAACATCCGTGGTAATTTCATTCTGTGTATTAATATACCAGTTTCCCAGTGTATCATCATAGACGAGGTTAGTTCCGGGAAAATTGTCTGAATTCTCCAGATACACCTGGATGGAATCAGTCAAATCGAACACTTGGATGCTGTTGTTGGTGTAGTAGATACCATGGTCGTAATCTTCGATGAAGTCAAGCGTATCCAGTCCGAAACTGACTTCATATTGATGTCCCGGTTTCAGACTCCCGTTGGCCAGAATCTCAGGATGGACCGTCCCGGAACCAAGCACGTTTTGACTTTCATCTATTTCTATATCTTCGGGAATATAACCGGCGGCTTTCTGCCGTGGTGTTACAATCTGAACATTTTTACTATATCCGTCCACCTCTTCCGCTTCATTCAGTCCGATAATAATATTGTTTTCAGAAGGAGCTATGCCCGGACCAATATCTTCGGCACCATAGTCATACGCCACAATCGCATAATAATATGTTCGACCATTTTGTACGTTTGTGTCCTCAAACCAATGTCGTATTCCCGAATCGGTACCCAGATTATAGCCCATACCATTAACTAAACCAAAATCCGTGAAACCCATCAATCCGTCTTTGATATCACATTGAAAAATTGGTTTATTGAACATCGGCGTGCCGTAGCCGTCCGTAATTACCTGAACATCCGACATTTTTTTATCAGTGGCACGGAATAATTTATAGCCTTCAAAATCATTGACGTTGCCAACAAACGGGTCACGCGTGCGGGTATCAGCAATATTATCCCAAGTCAGAATTACACGGCCATCCCCGGCTGTCGCCTGCAGGGTCGGCATTTTAGGTGGTTGCGCAAAGCGGTAATCCTTTTCATAAATCACCTGAACGATGCGTTTTAATTCAAACAACGCTGGTGCCGAATGTTCATCCGAACTAAGACCTTCCAGCGGGTCAAAGGAATGCAACTCCGACATGGAAATCCGTTCCCGGCGCCCCTGAAATAATGGGAACGGACCTGACGCAAATGTTTCAACAAGGTTTGAAATATTTCCAAGATATTCGATCAAAGTATCAGAACCAATTACCTCCCACATAGATTCATCATTGCGAAACCATTTATTATAGGGTGGCCGATGGGGTTGAATTGGAAATAGTTGAAAAGACGTAAGACCGACCATATCAGATTCACTGACATCAGTAGCGGCAAAATTGGGTTCACAGCCCAAACCTTCCTCATAGTCCGGTTTATGGTTGCATTCCCCTTCATCCGGCCCATTATAATTCAGCTCTGCTGGTCCAACGCCATCAAGACCAACATCATCCCCGACATATTCACCAACATCATAAACGCCGTTACCATTTAAATCCTCACCGTCTTCCCAGTCTTGATCCTCGTCAGCATCCCAGTGTTCACGCAATTCATCTTCGGAGAGTTTATAAAAATTTAAAAATTTGCTAATGTCTGTGATGCCATCAGACGGCCCAATCTTTGTTACTGCGACATTATCACGTTTCTCATCGGTGAGTCCATCCTCATCGTTGTCCTTATTATCATACCCCAATCCCGGACTCTCCAGATAGGCAAAACCCATCGTCCCCGTCCGATAACCACCCTGTCCGATACCATCAATATCCCAGGAATAGGCCATGTCAATAGAGCGATCAAAATAGCCCAGTTCATCATCATCACCAGCACCGGCAACATTATCGCCGATTGCATTGTCCACCCAGTAACCAAAAGCCACTTCTGGTAAATCATACTCGGAAATATTGGCAATATTGTATTCCCAGAAAATCGCATCCCGAGCCTGGGGATTGTTCCACTGAAAACCACGCTGTTCCACCCGAATACCGACACCACCCCAGGGGTTGCCGTACTGTACTGTCACTGATGGACGTTTATCGCCAATAAGAACGCCTGGACGGGGATAGTATTTCACTAAGTCTTCCGGCCCCAGATACTCCTGATCCTGAGCATCGTTGGCTACAAAGTAGGTTTCCAGATCGGCATAAATAACACCTCGGCCAAAACGCCCGTCCCATTCGCCCTGCCATTTCAGCTGATCGCCGGCAGCTGGCCAACCGTCTCGAGGCCAGGAAAGCGAATCGTTACTCATTGCCGGTGTTTCGCTGTTCTCATCAAAGTACCCAAATACCGGGTAAAGTCCCCACTCAATCTGCCCGGTCGGATCCGTGTCCATCTCCTCACGATACTGGGTCTGTAAAAAATAAAGCGTATTTAAATGACCTGTATAATTATCCGGATCAACTACCGGAACATTATTATCATCCACATAAACCTTGGCTCCGATCAACAATCCAATGCCGTCAACCATCTTGGCACCCTCATAGGTATCAGGCCATTTCGAAACTTCCACTTTCGGCCAATCTGAAAGCTGGGTCGTATTCTGGAAGTAAAGAAAAACCCTGTTTCCGGTCATATAACCATCCCGGATAGCAGACGGATCACCAGCCGGATCATCCGGACCATCATACAATTTTCCCTGACCCATCAATGTACCGGACAGAATAATTAAAAAAGATATCAGTGTGAATATTCCAGGCATTTTTTTCATTGATTCAAGACCTCCTCTTGTGGCTCTATCGGATGCGCCCCTGTTCATAATTAAAACTCGATCCCGAAACCGATTTTAACCAGTCGCGGCGCTGAGTACATACTGGGATTCTGAATCCGGTCCAGATAATCATTAAATACGCTCTTATGACTGTTCACGTCAGTTTCCCGGATTATGGTCGTATAAGCTCGCCCGGTCTGGCCGTTCACCGTAACTTCATTCAAACGATCCAATAGATTGTAGACGGTCAGCGTTAGTTTGGCTTTGACACGCTTAGTAATCGCAATACTGTAATATCCGTTTAAATCAAAACTGATTTGGGCTGGCATTATGGAATTATTTGGTAATAAATTCACTCTGAACAGCATACTACTGCCAACCGGGGACCATGTGTAGGGTGTACCGGAATCATAATAACCGGTCAGCGTAGCTCCAAATTTTTTGGTGTTATAGCCAGCGGTAACATTCAGTGTATGACGTTGGTCCCAGGACATCGGAATCATCTGGTTAATTGGATCAATACTATCACCAGCCCGATCGTAGGTCATAACTGGATTATCAGAATTTCCACGGGTATATTGTAAAGTATAATTTAAATTCGCTAAAAAGCTGTGGTAGCGGTATTTATATTTGAGCTCCAGCCCGCGGGCGTTTCCATAATCCTT
>JAFGXZ010000060.1 GCA_016936335.1 Fidelibacterota bacterium | reverse complement strand
CGGGAAAAGTAAGCCACATCATCAACCGTTGCCGTTAGTTCCAAAACCCAGCAATTACGGTCATTGTACTTTTCTTTTCCAAGAACTTTTGCATCATATTTACTTCGCAGCTCATCACTTTCCATCATGTCTTCGTATGACATATCGGAGCCCATAACGGATTGTTTGAGAAGATGGCCGGAAATTGTAATAATACGGTCGCTGGGTTCGGGGGTGTATATCCAGAGACTCTTTTCCAGTTTTAGCATTTTTTTGCCCTTTTCACGAGCGGGTGCAAGATACTCAACAAACGCACTGTCACTCCCATTCGACCAGGCTTTTGATTGAATTGTTCGATCTCCTGTTCGGCTGTGAATGATCATTGTCGACGTGCTGATGGCTTTGTCAAAGACCTGATTCTGGTCAATCCGTTTCAGGATTTCATCACCGGTTGGCGTTTGGGCATTTCCTGTAATGATTAAACTTATAACAGCGATAATTAATCGTATGCTTCTCATGTTTCCAACTCCTTGAATAATGATGCAGTCTGGCGTTTATAAATACCGATACCGGCCAATGCTGTTCCCAGTGTCGTGGAAAGTAATCCCGGAAAGAAACCAATATAAAAAGTAACCGGGGTTATTTTTGCTTTAAAAACCAGCGGAATCATCATATTGATATTTTTCATGGTACTACTGAAATCGAGGCCATATTTCTGCATAAAATAACCGGCAGTCAGTCCCAGCGCTGTTCCGATCACTGTTCCAACCAGTCCGATACAGATTGATTCGTAAATCAATGATAAATAAATATGCCGTTTATGTTCACCGATCGCAAGGCGGACACCCACTTCACCATAGCGTCGCAAACCACCTAAAAGCCCGGCGTTCCATAATACGATGGACATGATTATTACAAAAATAAACGCAATGGTAGCAGCCATATTATTCGCCAGATCCAGGTAATCGCTGAGATTGCTGATCTCTTTTAGAGTTCCCATGACTGGTGCAAATTCGTCGACACTGTCTGCGTATTTTTGGTTAAATTTATTCGCAATCATCTGGCTTTTTTCGTCATTATAAACGCCATCCGGCAGATATCCCAGAATTTCACCGGCAGCATTTTCCATATTTAAAACCTGTTGAATATCAGCCACATCGACAATCATGGCACCACGATCCATCATTTCAATTCCAAAGTGAATCGTGCCAACCACCGTGAAGTTGCTTATTGCCAGACTGCCATACATGCTGGAACTGATTAAGGTCGCACTTTCACCCAGATTTATACCAAGTCTTTGGGCCATATCATTACTGACCAGGACTTCACAGGGCGACTGCGGCATTCGCCCGGACTTGACGGATTTGGCAATATTCATGGTTTTAATTTCAGTACTCCCCGGTGACAGCAAATCAACTCCCAAACCGGCTACAGTTGCCTGGGAGCGGGTTTCGCCATTTTCATCGGGAATATCCAACAAACCACCAAATTGGATTCGTTTGACCCAGGTCATGTCGGGATATTCCTGTTTCAATTTCGTCATAAGTTCATTGACGCCGGTTAATGCCAGATCATTAGGGACTTGGTCGGAATTTTCAGCATAAGCCCGGCTCATAATTTTAACATGGCCGGAGGAAAACCGCGCTGTCGAATCTATCATATCTGTCAGAAAACCACCCATAAATGCTTGGAAGAAAACGGTTATAAAAACACCAATAGTAACCATGATTATTGGAAACAGGCTGCGATGATGATCGCGAATGAGACCTTTAATGATAAATGTGATCATTGTATTTTCCCCCTTATCGCATCTGTAGGTTCCATTTTGGAAATCCGGCGGGCCGGTAAATAGCTCACAACTGTCGTCGTTATTAACACAATGGCAGTTGTCCCGAAAACCAGAGCCAGGGAATAACTCGGATATATTGTTTCTGCGATTGTCAATCCAAAATCATCGGTACCGGCCGGCATAGACCAACCTACAACCGCTTGAAGCCAAAGTAATGGCACACCATAAATGGCAGCCAGGATTGCGGCTAAAACCGAATGCATGGCGCCTTCAACTGTAAAAAGGGTAACGACCTGTCGTTGAGTCATGCCTAAGGCAATATGAGTTCCGATCTCTTTTTGTCGACGAAAAATCGACAAAACCTGCGTATCAAAAATTGCCAGCATTGCCAGAGACATTAATACAATAAAATAGATGGAGCCGCCGATGGATTTCATTTCGATCATATTCCGAATTTCAGAAAGTAAGAAATAATGGTCTTTGAAATTCCAGCCGGGAAAATCACCGATAAATCCATCCTCCTTTGACGTCGTCAGGATTGTAGCTTCGTTGGGCATACGCGTCATTTCCTGATGCTGTTCCAAGGGAATCCAGACAATACCAAGATCCATTACCGGCACATCGGTTTTGAAAATATACGTAATTTTAACCTCGTTGGCATCAAATGTTCCATTCACATCACGCCAGCGAATTGTGACAAAATCGCCAACGGACAGTTTATTATTTTTGGCAGTCCGTGTGCCGATAATCGCAGGTATTTCACCATCTTCACTCTGTAGATATTGAGTTGGAAGGTCGATGATATGTTGATTTGGATCTACGCCTCTAAGTGATATACTTTGGATCCTGCCTTCTGGATACATCGTCGCCTGGCCGATTAAAATAGGCGTCATTTTCCCAGCATTAATTGCCGTTTGTATTTTACCGGATATTATACCGTGGCTTTCATCAATGGTAAAAGGATCATAAGGATCATAATTTTCCTGCCAATATTGACCACCGCCAATTTGCCAGGCAATCGTATCTCGACGGGCCTGGTCGTCCCATCCGTTTATCACGCCTTTGAACCATATCAATACAACAAAAGCCAGCGAAAGGACAAAGACATTGAGCCACGTCCGCAGCCGTGCTCCCATCAGATTTCGATATGCTAATTTTAAAGCTAACATAATATCATCCCCCGGCTATTCTTTGATGATCTGTTCATCGTTTACGACCCGGCCGTCATCAAGACTGATTTTCCGGTGCAGATATTGTATGACTTTATCATCATGAGTGGCAAAAATGAACGTTGTTTTTAATTCCTGATTCAGTTTTTCCATTGTCTGAAGAATATTATGGGAATTCTTGGCGTCTAAGTTCGCTGTTGGTTCATCGGCCAATACAATTTTGGGTGATTTTACCATTGCCCGGGCAATTGAAACGCGTTGGCATTCGCCACCAGAAAGTTGTGCCGGGCGGGATTTGCGCTTATCCTGAAGACCAACCCACTCCAGCGCCTGATCGACCAGTTCCCGCCGTTTATCCTTTTCCATCTTCAATAACAATAATGGAAGTTCAACATTTTCAAACACATTGTACACCGGCAGCAGATTGTAGGTTTGGAAAATAAATCCCAGGGAATGATTCCGCAGGTTCGCCGATTGACGGGCGTTCAGAGAACCAATCGATTGACCCAATACATTTACTTCACCTTTGGTAGGTACATCCAGGGAACCGACAATATTCAGTAAAGTCGTCTTGCCAGAACCACTGGGACCAACCAAACCGGCGAATTCACCTTCACCGATGGTCAAATTGATATCCTCAAGCGCCCGGAAATACCCTTTTCCAACCGGATAATCCTTAACCAGCTCTTTAATCGTGATTAATTGTCCGTTTTTCATCATTCTCACCCTCTTTTTATTAATATGATTTATTTTCTCTTTACCGCAAAGATGCTAAAGTTAGCGCTAAGAGCTTCTTTCCTGTATTGTTCCATCATCATTCCTTCTCTACGACCTAGGCGGTTATTTATTCTTATAAATTATTAACAATTCTTTTTATACCGTCTTTAATGAGGGCAACATTAAAATTTATCAACAACCCCAGTTTACAATCCGATAGCTTTAAATAGGTTAATATCTGAGCCATATGAACATCGTTTAACGCCTCAACCGCCTTGATCTCAATGATAACTTTGTGGTTGACCAAAAGATCTACCCTGTAGCCAATATCTAATTTTACTTCTTCATAGATCAAAGGAAGCGGCTTCTGTTTTTCAACTGTTAATCCTTCTTTTTTTAATTCATAAAACAGACATTCCTCATATGCAGATTCCAACAAACCCGGCCCCAGGGACTTATGAACTTTAAATGCACAATTAACTACCGTTTTTGATATTTCATTTTCCATCATTATAACCTCTCTGCGTCCTTGGCGGTTTCTTTGCGATCTTGGCGGTTAATCTCTTTTACCGCAGAGACGCTAAGGTTAGCGCTAAGAGCTTCTTTCCTGTATTGTTCCATCATCATTCCTTCTCTACGACCTTGGCGGTTTCTTTTTTCTCTCTAATGATTGTAAATAAGCATCAACCGGAGACCAATATCGCCCCCAATTGTATTTATGATTGAAAACTGAGTATCAGGAAAATGAAACAGGGCCAGATTCACGGCTATTTTATCATAAGTACGTTGCCAGTTGATATACTGGATGAAATCGTCTGTTTTCCAAGAATAAAACGCCATCAGTGAAATCGTATCAAACATTCCCACTGGATAATTCGCCATCACAGCCGACAGTTGATATTCCTGATCCGAGGCAAACAGCTCCGTCGCCGTCTGATTGACCATATGCTCGGCAAGCACGTACAGTCCATTCCCGATCCCAAATGTATAATCCATACCCAGGGTTGACATTTTTACAAAATAATCGGAACCAAATCCATGAATGTTTTGAACAACGGTTTCAAACCAGGCGCCCACAATGATATCCCAGCGTCCATCCAGTGCAATTCGATTATCATAGTAAGTTCTATCGGGAACGTCCGTTGGATAGGAATCAGATCTATTTATAAAAATTTCTCTATGATGCGCTGTTACTGCTATTTCACCTGCCGGCACCGGTACTTGAAAACGTCCGCCAACCTCCGGACGAATCTTATCACTCCACATGGTTTCGTAACCCTTTGTTTCTTTTTCACTCAACAGACCCCAGACCCAGATATTCGCGTTATTCAAGAAAATATATTTGTATCGCAGACCCCATACTCCTTCGGAAAAGTTCAACGGATCAGTCGGGTCTTTCCGATCAAACCACATTAATGAACGGAGCAGTTGAGCCGGACCAAAGTTGATCTGTTGCAACCCTGCCTGAACCTCCGATTGTTGCGTGGCGTAACGCAGGTTCAACCGATAGGGTTTAAAATCATCACTATATTCACCGCGGGTATTATTGATATACAGATAGACCGATGCCTCAAAATCAATTGACCGGGCATTTGATAAAGCATTTGTAATTTGTAGATTAGGAATATATTGCAACCCGGCACCACCATACCAGATACTGTTTGGCTTCCAGGCATTTCCGAAAAGGGATAATTGCCCCCTGAAATCCTGTTCAGCAGCGTTGAGCAGTGATACAAAAATTATTGGTATGATGATACTGCGTAAGTTCAATTCTTTTTCTCATCCGGTACCGGCATGAGACCATAATAGAGATAATTATTTACTTCCAATGCAAACTCTGTATAGTTATCATAAAGCGCTGCTAATTGTTCATTTTTAGCCAGATCCATAAATAGGTTCACTACGGCAAAGAAAAATTCAGGACGGATTGTTTTTCTGACTTCACCTTTCTCCTGGGCACGTTTAATTATTTTCATGAACCGCTGCATCACATCTGCTAATATCTGATTATAAAAATCCTGCAACTCCGGCACGATATTTAAATAGTCCTTAATGTACTGGTCTCCCATCGTTGACGTAGCTTCTTCCTTCAATTTCAGGATCAATTGGACTTTTTCTTGAAATGACGTCTCATTATTTTCCAATTCATCCAGTTTCGCCCAGCTGTCATCAATCATCTTTTGCCAGAGGTATTTGATCAATTCGTTTTTATTCGCGAAATACTTATAGAACGTCATTTTACTGGTAACAGCCGCCTGGCAAATCTCTTCCACGGTCACCTTTTTGAAACCGAACTGGTTAAACAGCTTCTCCGCTGCCGTGATAATTTGTGTTTTCTTTTTAGGTTCTTTTTTCATCTTCCGTTTTCTTTTTAACCTTACGTTATATCATATATCAAACTATATTCGTAAATATTCTACAACATCGTAAAATAAATGTCAAGCATTATATTTACGAAATATTATAAATATTACGTAATTCGTAATATATTAAACACATCGTCATCTCAATTTGCATTAACTGTTTTTTATTTCATAGAATGTAGTATAGATTAGTGGATAACCTCGAAAGACATGTGAAAAAAACGATTCAAATTATTACTATATTCTTCTTTGTTATTTTAATCCTGTTGGTAACTGCCGGCGCTTATTTCAGTTCAAAAACAGGAGAAAAGCAGATACTCAGAATTGCGCAAAAACAACTAATGCAGCTTCTGGAAGCCCCGGTCAGCATTGGTGTTTTGGAAACCAATCTTTTCAGTCGCCTGCAGATTGAAGATTTTCGGATTTATCAATCAATCGATCAGCCAATCCTGTACCTGAAAAAGGCCGATATCCGCTATAATATTTTTAAACTTCTGAAAAAATCGCTGGATATAAAAAGCCTCAGCCTGGACAGCATGGCTCTTTATATCGAAAGAGACAGCAGCGGTCGCTTTGTTTTTGATTACTTGAACAGTCTTCTCGAATCAGACACTATCAAATCCCAATTGACTGTTTCGCTGCAACAATTCAACATTGAACGATCACTATTCCAATATAACGATCTGTCCATTCCCCTGGATGGCAGTCTCGCCCAGACATCCCTGCATCTTCAGCAAACAGCTGATTCCACTTATCAACTTCAATTGCGTGCCGGTCAATCAGACATCAGGATTGCACAGACGCCCTTTTCTTTTTATGATATTCAGGTGAACGCTGATGTCAAAAACGGGGATGTTACTTTAGCAGAATTTCAGACGTCCACAGCTGAATTAACTCTTTCCGGCACATTAATAACAACGCTACCGGAACTGGAAGCCTCAATCAGAATTCAGGGAAATCCAGGACAGTCACTAAAAGCATCATTGCCAGATTTATATGCGATACTATCACCTTTTGATGGTAAAATAGATGTAAGTATCCGTGCCAAGGGCAAATTACCGGCACCGGATATCGATTTCCAGGCAATTGTCCCACAATTGACTATTTCCGGGATCGAGCTTAAAGAAGGACATTTTGACGCTTCTTATCATTCAGATTCATTAATTGTCCGACAACTCGCTATTAAAACGGACAGTGGCAATATCACAGCAACCGGTGTATTCGTTAATGACAGTCTTTGGCACCATTCAGCGACACTGTCGGTTTCGAATCTGAATCTTCAGCAGATATGGGCAACAGTATTTCAGAACCCAATCCTTCAAAGTGGTCGATTAAATGCTTCTATTGCCACAAACGGCGCTTTAAAAAACATCGCTTCAATTTCTTCATCCGGGAATATCAGCCTTGATAATTTAAAGATGAATGATAAAATCGTTCCGGACATTATTGCGACCGCTCAACTTCGGGATGGCCACCTCAGCACAGAACTTCATAACAATTTGACCCGTGGAACGATTACCGCTGAGCTGTCAAGTGAAGAGGTGAATGCCCGTTATTCATTTGACATTCGCGAAATCGAATCGCTGGCGCAACTGGCAAACATATCCGATGTCTCCGGTCAGCTAACTCTCAAAGGATCCATTGCCGGGAAGTACAAAAATCCAAAAATTGACGCCTCAATCTCTGTTTCCAATCTAAGTTATCAGCACTTCCCCATCAATAAATTGGTAGCTGACATCTCGTATTTCGACAAAATAATAGAAATTAAAAGCAGTCAGTTCAATGGCACACTACCACAGATACATTCCGCCAAGGCGCCTTTTGGTCTTACACAATTACAGGGTGCCTATACATATCACGGTCACCTGCAAGGCCGTGTTCCGACACTTCAGGGAATATTTGAAGTCGAGATGGTCCAGCCGGGTTATTCAGGCTATCAATTTGACAGCGGTCAGATATCTATCGAATTTCAGAATGAACATATCCTTGTTAAAGATTTATCGCTGGTCAGACCCTCCGTAAAAATCAAATGTGATGGTTCATACTCAATTCCAAACCGGCAGTCAAATCTAGTGATCCTGCTTCAGTCAATTTCAGCAGATGAACCGGATTTTGGAATAATCACCGGAAATGCCAAGCTAAAAGATTTGGCTGACCTGGATATAACATTAAGTGGTTCAGAGATTGATATGAACCGGGTTCATTTCCTTCTTCCGGATGTCCCGAATATAGACGGACTTTTAGATTTTAATCTCTCTCTTTCAAATAATTTTGAACAGCCGGAGATTCTTTTTCAGTCGGAAATTCACGATTTTTATTACCAACAGCTGCAATACGACACCATAGTCACGGATATCAGGTTTCACAACAATCGGCTAATCATAAACCCGCTTATGCTCAGCAAGCCCGGTGAAAAGATACTCCTGACGGCAGATCTACCAATCCTCAATGAAAATAAGCAATACACCATCGATAAAAAATCAACCCTTGACGGAAAACTCACAGCCACAAATATCAATCTGAATCAATTCAATCCGCTGATTCCGGCGGATATATTCATTCAGGGAAAATCAAATCTGGATATTACCATTTCGGGTACAGTTAAAAAACCTGTTTGGAGTGGTTCGGTATCATTAGAACAAGGCGATGTACAATGGGCCGGTGACCAGCCTCCTTTAACTGATCTAATGCTGAAAATAAATCTCAACAATGATGAAATTCAGGTGGAATATCTATCATGGCAATACGCCGAAATTCCATTTTTGATCCAATCGACCATCACCACCCAAAACCGGAAGCAGTATCAGAACAAAAGCCAAATTTTTATTCACGAAAAAGAGATTTTAACAATTAAGGGTGAATTCAATTCTAAAACCGTCAATTTAAACGCTCGTTTCTACAATGTTAACCTGGCAGACTTCCAAAATCTTGTACCGGATATTTATGGTCTTCAGGGACAGACCGGTGGCAATATTGCTATTTCCGGATCATGGCAAAAGCCCGATCTCAATGGCCGGTTAAATGTTGATAAAGGACTATTTCAGTCAACATCAAATGCTCCTCCCTTAACAAACTTGTCACTGAATGTTTCATATCAAAAATCACGATTAGACCTGAAAAACCTCAGCGGCAGCATTAATAATTTACCCTTTAAATCAACTGGCCGGTTTGATTTAACCTCGAAAGACGAATTCACTGGCAACTGGCGGTTAAATATTCAGAATCGGGAAACCCTGGTTGCATCAATAAATTCCCAAAAGAAACAGATCAACGTCGATCTGAACATGGATCAATTCGATCTTGCACTGCTACAGAGTTTTACACCCGCAGAAATGATCACCGAGGGACATTTATCATCCAATATCAAGCTTTCCGGTTCTTATACGAAACCTCACATCGATGGGTTTATTCGTCTTTCCGACGGTCTTTTTCAATTGAGTAAAAGTTCTCCGCCAATTGAAGAAATACAGATCAAAACCATTCTACAGGATACAATTCTCGATTTCCATAATTTCACCGGCCTTATCCGGAAGACTCCATTTTCTTTTGACGGTCATTTGCAACGATTCGGCTGGCGTAAATTCCAGATCGCCTCCACATTCAATTTCGCCGATCAGAAAATCGTCAATGTCGGCGGTTTTTTCGGAAGAGATACATTGAATATTCGACTTGCAGTAGACAGTCTCGATCTGTCAATGGCAAAATCTTTCACCCAAAACATTACCGACATTCAGGGGCAACTGATATCCAGCCTGACCATTTCCGGAAAACCAAAACAACCCCATATTTCAGGTAATTTCGATATTCGGAACGCCAGTGTTGACATTGATACTACGTATCCACAGATTGAAGCTATGCAAATGACAACGACATTTCAGGATAGTATTTTCACCCTGCATTCACTTGATGCAATCGTTAATGGACTTCCCGTTCATACAGAAGGCACCATATATACACGTCGATTTGACAATTTTCTCATGAATCTGAATCTTGCACTCGCTGGTACCAACATCGCCCGGTCAGAGTTTTCCGTCTCAAAAACACAGATAGACGGTTTTGCTGAAGTTAGCAATCTTGACCTGGCCCAATTTCGGCCACTGGCCAACGATCTCGAACAGATCGGTGGCAAAATGAACGCCCGGGTGAATGTTTCCGGACATCTGCCAGCACCACACTTTTCAGCGACAGCATCTATTTCTGAAGGTCTGTTTCAGATTGACGGTGTTCCGCATCTGATGAACTCCATAGAGGCAAGTGTTTCGGCAAGTGATTCATTTTTACAAATTGATTCTTTTACGGCATCTCTTGACAAATTGCCGATTCAAATTACCGGGCGGATCGACCGGACAGATATTCGAAGCTACAATCTTACTTTTGAAATGTTGAGCCGCGACCGAAAAGTTCTCTTCACAAGTGGCACACTAATGCCAAAATACTCCGAGCTCGATATTGAAATTACCGATTTGGATTTGGAGATTCTGGAACCCTTTATCCCGGTCTATCGCCTGGAAGGTCATCTGAACTCAAAAATTCAAATCTATGGAACGCAGGTAAAACCGCACCTTACCGGCTACCTCAATCTCAATAACGGCGTTGTTCAAACCGACTTTCAACAGCCACCGATTGAAAATATCAAGATTGATGGACAAGTCACAGATAATAACATTCAATTTGAACAATTGGCCGGCCGTTACCGGTCCAATGACTTCAATCTAATCGGCAGTATCGATCTATCCAAACACCATTCTATTGCATCGGACCTGACATTTTTCATAAATCATCAGGAAATTCTATCAGTGGAGGGCAATTGGAATCCATCTCTTTTAGATGCACAATTAGATATCAATAATCTTGATATCACCATTACCAAAGATCTCGCGCCTGAAATTTACCAACTTTCAGGAATTTTGAACTCCTCTATCGCTATTCAAGGTTCTCTGAATCAACCGAAAATAAATGGTGAGGTAACTTTCCAGGATGGTTCTTTTCAACTCAGCCCGGAAACACCGGCTATCAGTGCCATTTCCATGAAAGCGACCCTGCAAGACACGGTCATTCGGGTGACGGAATGCCAGGCAACAATCAAGGATGCTGTCCTGAACCT
>JAFGXZ010000059.1 GCA_016936335.1 Fidelibacterota bacterium | reverse complement strand
TATTTTGGTGTCTTTATACCAGATTGCCGTGTTTTTGGCACTGATGGTGATGCCCCGCTCCCGTTCCAGGTCCATGTTGTCCATAACGCGGGTTTCTACATTTTGGTTTTCCCGGAAGATGCCGCTCTGTTTGAGCATAGCATCGACCAAGGTTGTTTTGCCATGGTCCACGTGGGCGATGATGGCAATATTTCTGAATTTATTTTTACGCATTGCTTTAATAATCCTCTCAAAATAATGAGCCGCAAATATACAGGATTAAATCAGATTATCCAACGATATAAAACGATTGGTATTTTGTCTTTTCTCTGGTGAATCAGGCCATAAACATCTAAATTGCCGCCCATGAAAACTGAATTCAGAAAACGGTACTTTCATTCCATATTTGAACCGATAAAAGATATAACCTTTATCATTAGCAAGCTTCCATTAATTATCGCAAATCGGAAACACGGGTGGGTGAGTACCGATTTCCAGGAGCGGTTAATGATGGTGGTGACGGCGGTAAACGGTTGCCGTTATTGTAATTATTATCACACCCGGATCGCACTGAAAATGGGCCTTGAACCGGGGGAAGCGCAGAGTCTCTTGGCGGGTGAAATTGACAATCCCGATCCCGATGAAGTCAAAGCACTGCTTTATGCCCAGCACTGGGCGGAAAATAACACTCTACCCGACACTGATCTTCGGGAGCGGTTGTATGTCTATTATGGCAATGAACGAGCGGAGGTCATTGAAACCATCCTCCGGATGATCCGGTTTGGTAATTTGTCAGGGAATACACTGGATTATTTTTTCTTTAAATTATCAGGTGGACGTTGGGGATAATAGTGATTGGTAAGGTATATTTAGTGTAAAGGAGAGATAAACAGCTGATCGGCTGAGAGATGGGTGATTTTACTTCGCCAACAGGTGTCTATATCCCGGCTCATTTGTATTTTTCATCTTTGATGTTAGTACCAAAAGTATAATTTTTATTAAGGATTATTTAGGTGATCTATTTTTGCTGAAGGCGGATTTAGCTGAGACTCAGTATTTAACCGAAAAATCCCTGAATTATTCGATCAAGGATGGGTTGTTCTGGTCGATTATGGCGGGTTTTGGCGATTCCTATTTACCGGCATTTGCCGTGTTTCTGAAAGCGACAACCCAGCAAATGGGAATGCTAACCGCTCTGCCGCAATTTATGGCGGCGCTGATTCAGCTCTTTTCGGTTCGCTTATCCTATCTGTTCAAATCACCCAAGCGAGCCGTATTGGTTTCCATATTCATGCAGGCTAGCATGTGGCTATTCATCACCGGCGTTACATACCTGACCCGGAATGTCTGGATTCTGATATTTCTGGTAATGCTTTACCAGAGTTTCGGCACCTTGCCGGGACCGATCTGGTTTGCCTGGATGGGAAATCTTGTTCCCGAGGAAAAACGCGGTCGCTATTTTGGTAAGCGTAACCGAATCTCAGGCTTCTTTTCATTTTTGTCGGTGATCGTCGCGGGAATCATTCTGGATCGTGTTTCAAAAACCAATCCTTTTCTGGCTTTCGGGATTATCTTTACCGTTGCCTTTACCAGCCGGATAATCTCACTTTATTACCTGTCTCGGCAACACGAACCGCCGGTGCCCCGATCCCGGGAAAATAATCTTCGCCTGATTGATTTCATCAGAAATATCCGCAGGAGTAATTTTGGGCTTTTTACGCTGTTTCTTTCGTTATTAAATTTCACCGTGTTTATCGCCAGCCCGCTGATGAGCCTGTATTGGTTGAGATATCTGCACTTCACATATCTGCAATATATGGCTGTGGTCAGTTCAGCCTCGATTGCCAGTTTTGTAACGATGACCACCTGGGGGCGACAATCCGATCATTACGGAAACAAAACCGTTATGGAAGTCGCCGGATATTTAATTGCATTATTGCCCCTATTCTGGTTCATGATTCGTTTTATGCCCGTTTTTCTGATATTTCCTCTGGCTGTTGTAATTCAGATATTGGCAGGATTTGCCTGGGCTGGTTTTAACCTGTCGTCTTCCAACTTTATTTACGATACAACGCTGCCCCCAAAACGGATGCAGATGTTCTCGTATTTCAATCTATTTAAAGGCATTGCAGTCTTTGCAGGTGGAACTTTAGGTGGGTACCTGGCGTCCTTTGAACCGGCAACCGCTCCGATTTTGCTTCTCAAACCCACGGGTATTATGCTGGTATTGCTTGTTTCGGCAGCCAGCCGATTAACGATTGTAACGCTCTTTTTACCGAAGATATTGGAGGTTCGGGATCGGATTCCTCCCCGGCCGCATTTCCTTTATTTTGTTACTGTTATGCCCTTCAAGGGATTAGTCTACGAACTGGTTACAGGGGTTAATCGGACACTGGTTCGGCGGAATCGAAAGGCAGTGTCGTAATATCTCCGATTAAATTGAAAAACCGCTAAATCAGAAAACAGTACAACATTTAGGATAAATTGTTGTATTTTACATGTTGTATTAAATGAGTTATAAAAACAGATGAGGAAATAATGAAAGGATATTTTACCTTTGTACTACACAGTCATTTACCCTATGTGATCAATCACGGTGAATGGCCGCATGGGATGGACTGGCTCTATGAGGCGGCGGCGGAAACGTACTTGCCGTTATTGAAGGAATTCAACTCCCTTGTAAACGATGGGATCAGCCCGAAAGTAACACTGGGAATTACTCCGATATTGGCCGAGCAACTGGCTGCAGAGAAATTCAAGTATGGCTTAATCCATTATCTTGATCAAAAAATTGAAGCTGCCGAAGAAAACCGGCTGGAATTTGCCAAACTGAAAAATGAGCATTTAGAGCAGGTAGCCCAGTTCTGGATTGACTTTTATACCAATACCAAAATCCAGTTTTCCGATGTTTATGGCCGGAATATTCTGGACGGATTCCGAAAACTTCAGGATGCCGATCACCTGGAAATCATTACCTGTGCTGCGACGCATGGATATTTTCCGCTGCTTGGCACAGATGAGGCTATCGATGCCCAGGTGCGGGTCGGTAAAGAAACTTATCAACGTCATTTCGGCCGGGCACCAAGAGGCATGTGGCTGCCGGAATGCGCCTATCGTCCCAGCTACGAGTGGACTTCACCAGTCCCGGAATATTCAAAAAAATTTCTCCGCAAAGGTGTCGAAGAGTTCCTGTATAAATATGATATCCAGTATTTTATTGTGGATAAACACCTGATTATGGGCGGTGAGGGTAAGGGCGTTTACATTGATCGTTTTTCATCCTTGAAGCAGCTCTGGAGTCAGTTTGAGAAAAGCTGGAAACCCAAAGATGAGATCAAGGAACGTTCAATTTTCGAGAATTACCTGGTCAGTTCCACCGGAACAAGCCGGGCGGCAGTAGCCTATGGCCGTCATGAAGAATCTGCCCTGCAGGTCTGGAGCGGTGAATACGGTTATCCCGGCGACGGCCGCTACCTGGATTTTCACAAGAAACATTTTCCCGGCGGACATCGTTTCTGGAAAGTCACCAGCGCCAAAGCCGACCTGGCGGACAAACAGGAATACTATCCCGAGGCCGTTGAGGAGTCTCTGGAAAATCAGGCCTCCCATTTTGCCGGACTGATTCAATCCTACATAGAGAAAAATTATTACGAGACTGGCGAAATTGGCATGCTGACAGCGCCGTTCGATACCGAACTCTTTGGTCACTGGTGGTTTGAAGGTCCCCGCTGGTTGGGCAAGGTGCTGCGAAAACTGAATATGAATGCTGATGTAAAAACCGTAAGTCTCGGTGAACATCTCAGCGCAAATCCGCCAAAGGTTTCAGTGTCATTACCGGAAGGTTCCTGGGGACAGGGTGGTTTCCATTATATCTGGCTGAATGAATGGACCCAATGGACCTGGAAACATATCTATACCGCCGAAGACCGGATGACCGTGCTGGCGGATAAATATAAGGACACCGATGATGAAATCATCCAACGGATTCTGAATATTATGGCCCGTCAGCTGCTTCTGCTGGAAAGTTCGGACTGGCAGTTTCTGATCAGTACCTGGAGCGCCCGGGACTATGCGGAAGAACGGATTGCGGTACATGATGAGCGGATTAAAAACATCGATAAGATTCTAAATACTTACCTGGCGGACGGAACATTGGCGGAAGGCGCTGATGATTACTTGCGACGGATTCAGACTGATGATGATATTTTTCCGACACTGGATTTCACCTATTGGTGTACATTAGCCAAATAAGTGTAAGAGAGCTATGCAATCACGTATAAAAATAGCCTTCGTTTCGGCGGAAGTGTACCCCTTTTCAAAAGTCGGCGGACTGGGCGATGTGGCCGGCGCATTGCCCACGGAACTTGCTGTATTAGGTGCCGAAATCATGGTGATCACACCGTGCTACGGGTCGATTAACCACTCGGATTTCGACATTCAGGAAAGTCCCTATCGATTTACAGTAAAACTTGGCAATGAGGCGATTGAGTGCGGACTATCCCGCTGGCAATCTCCTGAACATCCCAATTTCCGGGTTTATTTTATCGAGAATGAACACTATTTTGGATCGCGGGGAGTGTACAACGACCACAAGGGAATTTCCTACGACGATAATGTCAAGCGCTTTCTGCTTTTCTCCCGGGCAGCGCTTGAGGCCTTCAAGGTGCTGAACTGGATTCCCGATATTATTCATTGTAATGACAATCATTGCGCCACAATTCCGGTCTATCTGAAAAACCGGTCGGTGGATTATTCATATATATGGAATACAAAAACGCTGCTAACCCTGCACAATATCGCCTATCAGGGAATTGTCAAAATGGACCAGTGGGAGTTGTTCAATCTTCCCGATGATCTATTTTATCCAACAGCTCCGATGGAATGGTACGGACAGATCAATCCGCTGAAAGCCGGAATTCTCATGGCCGATGCCGTCAGTACGGTTAGCCCGACTCATGCTGAAGAAATCAGGAAAAGTCAGGAGCTGAGTGCCGGCCTGAAAGGCGTTCTGGCTTCCACGGGCAAAGCGGTTTGGGGCATTTTGAATGGTGTCGATTATTCTGAATGGGATCCCCAAACAGATATTTATATCACCAAACCTTATTCCTTAAAGACAGTTGCAGACAAGCGCTTCAATAAAATCGCACTGTTGAATGATGTCGGAATCGACCAGGCGATGGTTAATAAACCGCTGATCAGCATGGTTACAAGGCTGGTGGAACAGAAGGGCATCCCGCTTTTGATCGAAGCGCTGGAACGCCTGCTGGCGCTGGATCTGGCGATCCTGATCCTGGGCAGCGGGGAGCCGGACTATGAGCGGTCACTGTCCGCATTCGCCGAACGTTTTCCCGGTCGTCTGAAAATTGATTTTGGGTATAATAACCCGCTGTCCCACAAAATCATGGCGGGTTGCGATATTTTCCTGATGCCGTCACGATATGAGCCTTGTGGAATTACACAGATGGTGGCATTTAAATACGGAACAGTACCGCTGGTGCATCAAACCGGCGGATTGGCTGATACAGTAGTCCGGTGGGATGGGCAATCGGGTAACGGATTTTTATTTGAACTGTATTCAGCCGATGATCTGATACAATCGGTTCTGGAGGCCATATTCGTTTACTCCGATAAAAATCAATGGCGCCGGATCATGCTTAACGGGATGGCCGCGGATTTTTCCTGGCAGCAGTCGGCGAAGCAATATATGGAATTGTATCGGTCGCTGATCGATAAGTGAGTGGAAATGAATTTTAAAGACCAGTGTGTTCTCGTGACCGGCGCATCCCGGGGCATTGGCCGGGCGGTGGCCGTTGCATTTGCGAAGCAGGGCGCCCGGGTGGCAGTTCATTTTCATCATAATCATGCAGCTGCGGAACAGACCCTTCGGCAATTGGCCGGAAGCGGCCATTTAAGCATTCAGGCCGATGTCTCAAAGCCCGAAGACATTGAGAAACTGGTAAAAATTACGCTGGAAAAATTTGGCCGCATTGATGTTCTGGTAAATAACGCCGGTATTTTTGAATACCACCCGCTGGCGGACATGAATTATACCGAATGGCAAAAGGCCTGGAAGCAGACCATCGACACCAATCTGGTCGGCCCGGCGAATCTCAGTTTCCTGGTAGCCCGGCATATGATCGAACAGGGCGGCGGGAAAATTGTCAATATCAGTTCCCGCGGTGCTTTTCGCGGCGAACCCGATGCACCGGCGTATGGTGCCAGTAAGGCAGGACTGAACTCCTTCAGTCAATCGCTGGCCGTAGCCCTGGCCCCATATAACATTATTGTCACCGCCGTTGCGCCCGGCTGGGTGGATACGGATATGGCAGCGCCGACACTGGCTGAAAATTCAGAAACTGTTCAGCAAAGTCCCCTGAAACGAACGGCAACACCGGAAGAGATTGCTAAAACTGTCCTTTTCCTGGCATCCGGCGATGTCAATTACATTACCGGTGCGATTGTGGATGTGAACGGGGCATCCTACCTGCGGAATTAAGATAATCTGTCAAATCAGCAGTGAAATTTGCATCTCTAAAATGCCTGGGCCATGTTGAAATATAATTTTGCGCCGGCTTCACCGGGACGGGGACTGAAATTGACGGCATAATCCAGGCGGGCCAGACCGATAGGTGAGTTGTATCGAATGCCAATGCCAATGCTGTGACGAATGTCGCTAATGGCGACATCTCTGGGTTTATCCCAGACATTTCCCAGATCGACAAAGGTTTCAAGGCCAAATGATTTGTAAACCGGTTGGCGCATTTCAATGACATTCCAGACAAACTGATATCTACCGCCCGACGGAGTCCGGTCACCATCAACGGGGCCGGCTAACTGGTAACCAAAGGCCCGCAGGACATTGGGTCCTCCTGCGTAAAAACGTTCATTAAGTGGAACTGTCGAAAATCCCTCAGGGGCGTCAATCCAGCCTAAGTCCAGGTAAGTACCCCAAACGGTTCCTTTTCCAGTTGAGAAAAACTGTTTTAAACGCAGGTTGGAACGGAAAAAGGAATTGGTTCCGGACATGAATGATCCTGCCAGTTCATTGCTGAATTCAATATAGCTGCCTTTACTGGTATTGAAAAGGTTATCGCGATTATCAAAGACCAGGGACAGTTTCAATGCGCGGATATTACTTTTCATTGCTGCAGGTATGTCGGTAATCTTGATCTGGCTTAGACGATTGTTTTCGTGCCGATAACTAATCGTGCTGCTTGATCGGTTCAAAAATTTTCGCCCAACGGCAATTCGAGCACCAAGGCGTTCCAGATTATAGCCGGGCTCAATCAAATATTCCCAGGTGGAGGTCAGATCGGTACGCCAGCGAGTGTGGAATGTCCACGGTTCTGTAAAAGACACCTCGATGCTACGGGTAATGAAACTGAGACTGGTAGCTAATCCGACTTTCTGCCCCGTTCCACCCAAGTTTGTATAAAGAATTTCGGTTTTTCCGCGGATTTTTTCCACAGTGCCGTAACCAATGGAGACATTAAATTCCCCATATTTATTTTCTTTGGTTTCGATCAGAATGTCCTTGGTGGCGTTATGATTGGTATCCGCTGACACCGGCCGAATGAATACGCTCTGAAAGAGACCGGTCAGGTAGAGTTGGCGCTGGGACTGGAGCAGTTTGGAGTAATTGACCAGCTCACCTGCATTAAAATTCAATTCTCGAAGTACTATGGCTGGTTTGGTTTTTTCCAGACCGGTAATTGAAATGTTACCAATATGATACTGGGTCTTTTCATTAACAATAAAGTCGATCAAAGCCATATGGGATTGGTTATTGATCCGGATGTCCGGATTAATGTCGGTGTCCAGATAACCGATTTCGGCATATTTACGTAGAATCGCCAGCGTTGAATTTTCGATTTCTCTGCTTTTAAAGGCCTTGCCCTCCCTGACTGAAATTATTTTCTGGATTTCCTGATCACTGATGATGGTATTGTCGAGAATGCTGATGCCCTCGATGCGAGTCAGTTTTCCTTCTTCGATTGTAAAGTCTATTTTTACGGATTTTTTACTTGAATCGATATCGACGTTATAATCGGTCAATCTGGCTTCCAGATAGCCGTTTTGCTGGTAAAACTGTGGAATGCCGACCAGATCGCCCTGGAACAGATCATCGTTATAATAGCTAGGTGATATCCAGGTCGATGGTCTTGAGAGAATGATATTATTCAAGTGTCGCGCTCTGAAATGTTCGTTGCCCTGATAAGTGACAGATTTGACCTTTAACCGGGTTTTTTTCGGGTGTGCACCGTACAGGTTGTACCCTAAAATGTACATGAATATTATGCCGAATATTAGTCGTTTCATCATTTGAATTTCAGTTTATATTTTAGATCAAGACCGGCGCGGCCCCGCTGGTCGGTCTGACCTTCCAATGAAAATTTATCGCTCAGTTTATATTCCAGTTTTACATTCTGTTCGTTGATATGCCCGACCGTAGTGGAATAGGTTACTGACATTCGTTCGGTTAATTTCTTGGATGCCACCAGTTGCGGCCCCCAGGATTTGCCGAAGCTGAACAGATTACCTTCAATCGACATCTCTTCCAGTCCAAGCAGGGTACCGACTTTCCGGGAAGTATAACTGGAAATACGCTGACTGGAATATCCGGTCAGGCGTTCCTGGATTGCGGTTCCGACACCACCACTGCCGGCATCTCCTCCTCGATTGATCAGTTCTTCGCGAGTGGCCCCAAAGGTCAGCAGTGCAATAATGTCGGATTTATCCAGGGGCGGATTAGACTGCAAATC
This sequence comes from Fidelibacterota bacterium, assembly GCA_016936335.1. Taxonomy (GTDB): domain Bacteria; phylum Fidelibacterota; class UBA2242; order UBA2242; family UBA2242; genus B118-G9. The sequence goes on along the minus strand of JAFGXZ010000059.1, from coordinate 742 downwards.
GAAAACGGCCTCGTCCAGCGGCCCGGTAATTGTTATTGTAATTATATAGGCTTTTTTCGACAGAGTTTGAAAACTTTTGATTTCCGATTCAGCATTAAAATCGATAATCGGATTGATAGTATTAGGATCAACGAAATCAATGACGCCCTGGTTTACTTTGAATTTTCGGTCAAGATAAAGGATATATCCCTCTTCGACTTTCAGGCGTCCGGAGATATTGGTTTTTGCAGCAGTTCCGATAATTGCCATTTCCGGGCGAAGCCGAACCCGTGCCAGATTATTATCTATCCAGATGTTTTTGCTGTCCCGGATCCGAATGTTCAAATGGATTTTTTGCATTAAAGAAGATGGTTCCGTGCCTGGCCGTCGGGAATTCCGGGACATGGCAATCAGCGTTTTAGGCTGGATGTCGTATTGAATTTTTGTTTCATTAAATACAATATCACCGTCCAGATTATAGTAGTCATTTTCTCGCCGGAGGCGCAGGGTTGAGGATTTTAAAGCGACAAGATACTGTTTTTTCCGGCTGATTGAGATATTATTCAATGTCATTTTCATGTCGATATCGCTAATATCCTTTTCCCGATATGCAACATAGCCCGAGCTGGTGATGTTGCCCTTGTTCAGTTTAATGGCAAGGGTATCGAGGATGAAGCGGGTTTGTTCGAAACGTAAACTGATCAAACCATCGGTAAATGTTTCACTGATTATAGCGGGTTGGAGACGGATTTCGGATATTCGG
>JAFGXZ010000058.1 GCA_016936335.1 Fidelibacterota bacterium | reverse complement strand
TGTATAAAAACGCGGAATTGGTTAAAACCTATCAGATGTACGATTCAATTAATGAATGGTACGTGGACCAGCACCGTTTATCCGATACGATGGACTATTACCGGATTTATGTAGGAAGTCGCGATTTTACGACCTTAGTCACAAATCCAATTTTTGTGAAGAAATATTAATATCAGAATTAATCTTCTGTTTTATAGGCTATCTTATATAGTAGAAATGTGATGGATGCCAGAAAACAGAAATTTGCAAATTGAAGATAGGCCTGTGCTTCGACAAAGAACGGTTTCATGGTGAATCGCGATACGAGCCCTAAGATCAATGAAATTATCGCCAATGTCATGCAGCTTTTAATAATCGTACTCATATTCCCTCCAAAATAATGTATATTCAAATATTCGGTGTCAAAATAATTCAACAAAATACAATAATCAAGCGAATAATATGATTTGCGCCATTCACCAGCCACAAACATTTCCATGGCTCGGCTATATTGCCAAAATAATTCAATCCGATATATTCGTCATCCTTGAAAATGTTCAATTTAAAAAGAACGAATGGCAAAACCGCAATCGGATAAAGACTGTTGCCGGAACACAATGGTTGACAGTTCCGGTCATACATAAATTTGGCCAATATATCAACGAAGTTCAAATCAATAGTAGTTCAAACTGGCAACATAAACACATACAGGCTCTTAAAACTAATTACGGAAAAGCCAAATACTATTCCAATCTAATGCCGGAAATTGAACAACTTTACAGTCAGGACTGGCTAAATCTGGCTGAATTCAACTTAGCCGGAATCCGATGGATTTTGGAAAAACTCACAATCTGTACACCTGTTATTGTTGCTTCAGAAATCGGCGAGTTAAAAAATAATCCGGACATCAGTCCTGACGACAGACTGATTCTCATTACAAAATTAATGCAGGCTGACACTTACCTGTCAGGTGCCGGTGGGCATGACTATCTTAAAACCGATTTATTTCCCAAAAATAATCTCCAATTAAAATTCCAAATCTTTGAGCATCCGGAATATCAGCAATTGCATGGTGATTTTATCAGTCATCTGTCCGCACTGGATTTGCTTTTTAACGAAGGATCCAACGCTCGCAGTATAATTGAAGGAGGAATCCGATGACGACAGCATCCATAAAAAAAATGAACATCCTGGCAATCGGGGCACATCCTGATGACATCGAAATCGGTTGCGGTGGCACTCTGGCAAAATACGCCTCTTATGGTCATAATATTTATATGTTCATAGCAACGGACGGAAACGCCGGAAATATTGGTAAAATTCGCAAAAAGGAACAAGCTAATGCCGCAAAAATATTGAATGTCAAAGAAATATTCTGGGGTGGCTACGTCGATACAGAATTGGAGGTTCATAAAGAAGCAATCATGAAGGTGGAAGATATCATCAATAAAACTCAGCCCGACAGCATCTTTATCAACTATTCTGACGACACACACCAGGATCATCGGCATATTGCTGCAATTACAAATTCCGCCACCCGATATATTCGAAATGTGCTATTTTATGAAACACCGACTACCCAGAATTTTCAACCGAATGTTTTCGTGGATATCGGCAAAGAATTTTTGGATTTAAAAATGAAATCCCTCGAAGCCCACGAATCACAGATAGACCGTACAAATATTATGGGTGTTTCTATTCTTGAACTAGCGCAGTCGGCAGCCCATTTTAGAGGCGTGCAGGCCAGGGTCGCTTTTGCTGAAGCATTTCAATCACTCAGATTGTTTATTAATATATGATCGTTCCACATTACCGACCCAGTTTTTCAATTCGCGAGATTACAGCTGTTCGGGATGTCATTGACTCCGGGCACATTGCCCAGGGCAAACGGGTTGCCGAGCTGGAATTCGCACTTGCTGAATTTATTGAAAAGAAATTTGGGATAGCCGTTTCATCGGGTACAAGCGCCTTGACTCTGGCATTGAAGGCATTGAAGGTACTGCCTGGAGATGAAGTGATTATTCCAGCCTATACCTGCACCGCGCTCTGGCACGCAGTAAAAGCAGTTGATGCTATCCCCGTTTTTGCTGACATCGAACTAAAATATTGGAACCTTGATCCTGGCGATGTAAAACGAAAAATGACAACAAAAACAAAAGCTGTCATTTTCCCTCATATGTTTGGCCAACCCGGCAAGATTCTGGACGTAATTGACTTTGGCGTACCGGTTATTGAAGACATTGCACAATCAATTGGCGCACAAATAAATGATCAGCCCGCCGGCAGATTCGGTTCTGTCAGTATCGGTTCATTTTATGCGACAAAAGTTATTGGCGCCGGTGAAGGCGGTATCATCTTCACAAATGATAAAACGCTTGAAAATTACCTCCGAGATGTTCGAGAATACGATGAAAAAGAAACATTATTTCCACGAGTTAATGCTAAAATGAACGATATAACAGCATCAATTGCCCTCGAACAATTACGCAGACTGCCCGAATTTACCGCAAGACGGAAACAAATATTCAAACAGTATGAATCCGTACTGAAAGACCGGGTACTAATTCCGGTTCGGGACTCCGGTTTTCAATCAAATCTTTATCGGTGTATTGTTTCACATCCAGAGAAAACTGCTGAAGAGTTGATACAATTGGGTAAGGAAAACGGAATTACTCTTAGAAAACCTGTATATAAACCCATTCACATGTACTTTAAGGGAAATAATTTAAAAAACACTGAATCGGCTTGGAAAAAACAGGTTTCATTACCTATATTTCCTGATATGACCGATTTCGAGGTAAATAGGGTGAATAATTTTCTAAAGCAACATTTCAGCCAACTATGATGACAGATCGCCAACGTATCTACTTCAGACTACTGGTACTTCCGTTTGTAGTGGCTCTTTTGATGCCCTACATTTTTAGAGACTGGTTTTTTTCACACTACCTTGGATTTGTGTATTATTTTTTCGTGTCATTTCTGATGAGTTTTGGACTCATCCCGTTATTCTATAAACTCGGAATAATAATGGATATTACCGATATGCCGGGCGGACGGCACCATCATCGGTATCCCACTCCCCGAACCGGTGGAATCGTAATATACATTACGTTTGTTTCGGCGCTCAATATTTACACCAATCCGCCGTTCGAATTTCAGGGACTGTTTTGGGCAATCACAATTATTGCCGGCTTTGGATTACTGGATGATATTATGGGATTGCCAGCTTCAATAAAACTGATCGGTCAAATTATTGCTACGGCGGTATTAATCTACCATGGAATCGCATTGTCATTTATTCCCGATCAGGCATTCTGGCATATTTTTTCAATTATCCTGACATTTCTATGGATAATCAGTATCACTAACGCTGTTAATTTTCTGGATGGTCTGGATGGTCTGGCAAGTGGTCTGGCGATTGTAATTAGTTTCTTTTGTGCAATAATTTCATGGTCTATCGGCAATCAGTTTGTTTTTATCGTAAGCTTGATCTTCATGGGAACGGTCAGCGGATTTTTCCTGTACAATTTCCGAATTGGAAACAGAGCACTTATCTTTTTAGGTGATACTGGCAGTACAATTATCGGCTTTACGCTTGCTTCATTAGCTATTTATGGTGATTGGGGAATCCATAAAAGCGTCGATCTGATCATTCCAATACTATTGCTGGCGGTACCGATTACCGATTTATTACTGACCAATATCCGGCGAATTGTTACCGGAAAAGTTCATTCAGTTCGAGAATTACTGGAGTATGCAGGCAATGACCATCTGCACCACCGGCTGAAAGCATTGGGACTTCGTCCAAAATCGGTTGTCATGACACTGTGTATGTTTACAGTCGTCATGGGATTATTATCGCTTTTATTGAAACGAGGCGATTATTTCGAAAGTTTTATTGCTTTAACCATTGGAATTATTATATTTTACAGTGTGGTGTCGTTTATGATTTTTCAAGAACGGAGGAATCACAACAGTTAAAAAACTGATTTTATAATGCAATAAAATGTATTATTTTACATAAGATGTATTTAGAATACTGGAAATTAACAATAAAGCCTTTTGAAAATTCACCTGATCCCAGGTTTCTTTATCATTCTGCTCAGCACGATGAAGCCCTGATGCGACTCCTCTATTCGATTCAAGGTTCAAAGGGAGCTGCGCTTTTAACGGGAGAATACGGGTGCGGTAAGACATTGCTGATGCACACAATTGTGAGTGAATTATCATCGGGACAATTTGATATTGCCTACCTGACAAATCCTCGCTGGAGTGCCAACGAACTGGTCCAGGAAATTCTTTACCAGTTGGAAATAACCGCAGAAGGTACCAAGCGGATAGAGTTGTTGCATTCTTTAAATGACTTTTTATTCGAAAACGTCCGAAACGGCAAACATACCATTATAATTGTTGATGAAGCACAGATAATCGGCGATTATGAAACATTTGAAGAATTACGTCTGCTTTTAAATTTTCAATTAAATGACCGGTTTCTGCTTACCTTATTTCTGGTAGGACAACCGGAATTGAACGATATTGTAAAGAAAATTCCGCAATTAAATCAGCGAATTGCCGTCAGGTATCATTTGAAGCGTTTTTCCTTTGAAGAGACAAAAGCCTATATCCAGTACCGTCTTGGTATTGCCGGCAGGACAACGCCCATTTTTACGGAGGAAGCCTACCGGGAATTATTTAACTATTCACAAGGCACACCACGTACAATCAATAATATTTGTGATTTAAGTCTGGTAATCGGATTTGGTAAACACCTGGATATTATTGATGCGGATACAGTCACTGGAATAATAGAATCTGAGAGATAAGCTACTATGGTACGGATGAAAGATGTAATGAAATCGTTTGAGGACGTAAATAAAAGTCCTGCCGAACCACGTCGATCAGAAACAACCACTACTTCAACTTCATCCAATGCAGGAAAACTCAGCGGGCTTGATGCTATTCGGAATGCTATCCAATCTGGATTAAACCAGCAAAGGAATCAAACCAGTCAACCGTCTCCCCCGCCTACCGATCACAATTCCACGCTGGACAGGTTAAAATCTGCATTAGGGCCCAAGGATAAACCGGCAGTCCAGCTCCAGGAAAAACGGGAAAAACCACTTTCTCTCGATGATGAACAGTTCTCCACCAAGCTCTATATGGTTTTTCACCGACATATGGAGAAAATTGCGAATGATATTAAGAATAAAATTCCTATCGATCCGGCGCCATTAATTAAAGATATCCCGGACTTCTGTAATGCCATCGAAAATCAGGAATTTCTATTTCTGAAAGCAATTCAACGAAAACGTTATGCAACCTGGTTTGTTTCCCATTCAGTCAATGTCGGTATTTTTGCAGTAAAAATCGGTTTGGGTGTAAGATACGAAAGAGACAAGCTCCATTCCCTAGCTCTTGCTGCATTACTCCATGATGTGGGTATGGTAAAAGTATCAACAAAGGTACTCTTTAAACACGGGAAACTGACACCTGCAGAATTTGATGAGATTCGGCAACATCCGGTCCATGGTTATGAATTGTTAAAGCATCTAAAAAAAGACTACCCCTATGTGGTAGACACCGCGTATGAGGAACAGGAACGGGAAGATGGTTCCGGGTATCCCCAAGGTTTGAAAGCTGAGGATATTCATGAATTCCCCAAGGTGGTTGGAATCGCCGATGTGTTTGAAGCCTTAGTCCATGGCCGTGCTTATCGTGATGGTTTTATTACTTATCATGCCATTCAAAAAATCATTGAAAATAAATCCAAACAGTTCAATGTTAAAATCATCCGGGGTTTGGTAAATAGTGTTTCAATGTTCCCCGTTGGCAGTTATGTCAAACTCAGTTCCGATGAAGTTGCCCGTGTTCTGTCAGTGAATCGCTTACGTCCGGTCCGCCCGGTCGTCGAGGTCATTGAAGACTCTGACGGCCGTAAATTAAAAGTTCCTCTTCGTATCAACCTGGAAGAGGAACCGCTGCTCTATATTACCAAGCCGCTGACTGAGCAGTAAATCTTTCATTCTTTTAATTCTAAAAAAACCAGTGTTCCTGGGTCCTGTTGGGATTCAGGAATAATTTTTTTCAATATATCCGGATAATTCAAATTGGCGTCCTTGTGGAATAAACTCTTTAAGTGGTTTTTTTCAATCAATTTGATTGAATCATCAGACCCGATTATCGTTATGAATCCATGTTGAAGTTCTATTGTACTCCGAAAATATGGATGTCTGTCACTATCAGTGAGCGTATCACAATCTTTAATTCTGCCATCTAAGTCATCATTTTTTAAGTGAACACTCATCAATTGAAAATGTACCGGATTGAATACCGATAATTCCAATTTTAAATGAGTATACATTAGAACAGTTAATCTCATCCCTGGATAATCATTCGTAATCATTTTAATTGCCTGTGAATAGGCTTTTGTACCATCCGATTCCAAGGTGAACAATGTTTTTAGAATCCCCTTGATTTCGGTTAAATATTCATGTTGAATAGTGGTAAAGTTGATTTCATAAATCAGACTTATATTTTTCGATAGGGATATTTTTTCAACAACTTGGTTGGCGGAATTCGTAAGTAAAACTGATAAATTTCCAAGATTGAATTCACTGATCCGATTGCCGGCAGGATTTTCTGGAAATTTTATATCCAGACTTCTGACTATCGGTGCTGAACTCAAAACAATATTCGTCTGGATGGCAAAGGATTTCAGGGTTGTCAGATCATTTTCATCGTAGGCATATCTCGGTTTTTTCACAGAATATAAAATTCCCACGACTGTATTACTTTGAATCAGGGGCACTGCGATCATTGACTTCCAATTTAAATTTAACATCTGAAACGGCAGAGTACGCTCATCCTCACTAATGTTAAAAATAATAGCAGCTTCGCCGGATTTTCGGACAATATTCCCTAAACAACAAGCTTCAGGACGGTCCAGCAGAGCTATTTCATGTTCTGATAAATGCACCGATGCAATAATTCGTGAGATTTCAGATCTGTCATTTTCAACAGATAGCCAACATGCATCGGAAGCAGTCAGTGAGCAGGCATTTTTAACAATTGTCTGAAACACAGCATCGCTACCGGCTTTGTCACTGATCATCTTACTGACCTGAGAAATGGAAAGGATTTCACTGGTAACTCTATCAAAAATTGATGCAGTCGGTAAGCGAAATAAAAGACCAATGAATGATGCGAAAGTATAAATATTAATAAATACAAGTGTTGATAGAACAAAACCTTTTACAGTGGTACTGAAAGCATAAACCGGAAACAACAAATTTGAAAGAAGCAGATATAGCCCGACCGGAAGAAGCAGTATTGATAACGCAAAACCAACATATTTTTCCCGTTTATTCAAAACGTTGGTCCAGGATTTGTAAAAACCAATCACAAGAGTAATTACCAGTAAAAATATACCCACTATCCAAATAATTGGTGACGACCCGTGTTGAAAAACAGATACGCGTTCAAAAGTGTACCTGTCTTCAATAAAATTGAATATTATCGACGAAAGAATAACAGCCGATAGCAGCAAACGATATTCGAAATCCGAAAACCGGTTGGGACGATAATCTAAAAGTTTTTTTACAAAAATAAGAATTACAAAAAGAATTGAAATCGTCAGCATGGTGCAGAATATGGATATTG
>JAFGXZ010000057.1 GCA_016936335.1 Fidelibacterota bacterium | reverse complement strand
GAAGAAAATCTTATATTGATCGATCTGCGAAAGGAATTCAAATCCTATCTGATCGATAATAATCCCACCAATGTTGAAAAAGGAATTCTCACTTACGACGGTGTCCATCTAAGTGACAAGGGAAATAAGTTTGTCGCCGATGTTATGATGAAACAGTTAACCAATATTATCCGTTGATATTCTGATTTTAATCACATTTAAAAAAACCATTTACCAAATAACTTGATTTGGGATTTTTTTTATTTTAAATTCCTACCGCTTTACTAGGAATAGTAGGATTTAATAATGAAACGAGAAAAATCAGATGATTCGCATCTCAACCAAGGGTAAATACGGAACCCGTTTGATGGTTCAACTAGCCATGAATTACGGTAAAGGTCCAATGCTGCTGAAAGATATTGCCAATAAAGAGAACCTGTCTGTTCGCTACCTCGAGCATTTGATTCCGCCTCTGAAATCTGCCCATCTGGTTCACTCAATTCGCGGCGCGCATGGTGGATACAAGCTGACAAAACCGCCATCCGATATCACCTTAAAGGATATCATCCGGATTCTCGAGGGCCCACTTTCACCGTCTGAATGTGTCGAATCTCCCGATGTTTGTGACCGTTCCAGTTTTTGTGTTACACGGGATATCTGGGCCGAACTCGAACGCACTATCTCAAAAACTTTGGCCGGTCATACATTGGCCGATCTGGTCAAAAAATATTTGTCCACGCCTCATTATGGAGAAAATCAATAACAATGAAGACGATCTATCTTGATCATGCTGCCACAACGGCAACTGACCCGCAAGTAATTGATGCAATGTTGCCCTATTTTCATGAAAATTTCGGTAATCCCTCCAGTATTTACTCGCTTAGTCGTTCAACCCGGAATGCCATTGAAAATGCCCGTGAAATCCTGGCAAATGCTATCGGCGCCAATCCAAAGGAGATCGTGTTTACCAGTGGCGGTAGCGAAAGTGACAATTTTGCCATCAAAGGAATCGCGCAAGCACTCAAAGACAAAGGTAATCACATCATTACCTCCCAAATTGAACATCATGCAGTTTTATACACCTGTAAATATCTTGAAAAAAATGGTTATAATGTCACTTATCTGCCGGTGGATAATAACGGAATCGTCAAGTTGGAAAAACTTGAAAAAGCGATCCGACCGGATACAATATTGATCACCATTATGCATGCCAATAATGAAATCGGATCCATTCAACCCATTCGGCAAATTGGAGAAATCGCCAAAAAACACGGAACTAAATTTCACACCGACGCAGTTCAGACATTTGGCCATATCCCGGTAAATGTGAATGACCTGAATGTTGATCTTTTAAGCGTCTCCGGACATAAATTCTACGGTCCCAAAGGAATCGGGGCGTTATATATTCGCAAAGGAACCAAACTGACCCCCTTGATCCATGGCGGTGATCAGGAACGTCGGCGGCGAGCTTCAACGGAAAATGTTCCGGGCATTGTCGGTTTCGGTAAGGCAGTTGAGTTAGCGCTTGGCATTATGGAAGATGAGGCCATACGTCAAACCGGGATGCGGGATAATTTTATTCAAACTCTCCTTGAAAAAATTCCGGATTCACAGCTGAATGGTCATCCCGTTAACCGTTTACCCAATAATATCAATATCTCTTTCGAAGGCATTGAAGGCGAGTCGATCCTGCTGAATCTGGACATGTACGGAATCGCCGCATCCACCGGATCCGCCTGCAGTTCATCAAGCCTGGAACCAAGTCATGTATTACTTTCCATTGGATTAACGCACGAATTTGCCCACGGATCGGTCCGGTTTTCTCTGGGCAAGCATACCAGTCAGGGCGAACTCGATCAAGTTGCGGAAGTTTTACCAGGAATTATTCAGAAATTACGTGCCATGTCACCACGTTATAATAAGTAAGGAAATTCAGTAATGGAACAATACAGCGAAAAAGTAATGGATCATTTCAGTAATCCTCGTAACGTGGGCACAATCGAAAATCCCGACGGGGTTGGACATGTCGGTAATCCGATGTGCGGTGATGTTATGGAGTTGCAAATCAAAGTCAAAGATAACATAATCGTTGATGCGAAATTCAGAACATTTGGGTGTGGCGCTGCGATTGCCACCAGTTCCATGGCCACAGAGTTGGTCATTGGAAAATCTATCGATGACGCTCAGAAAATTACCAATAAGGTTGTCGCTGAAGCCCTGGACGGTTTGCCACCGGTTAAGATGCATTGTTCCAATCTGGCCGAAGAGGCTCTCGAAGCGGCAATTAAAGATTATCATTCAAAACAAAAAAAATAGAATTGCAGCAGATTTCAGTCTGTATAATTTAAAATCACTAATTATTTCTATATATTGACACTATGGAAACACCTGTTAGTATATTCCATTATCATCTTTGTTTTGTGCTTGTTTTACCGTAGCTTACTACGATTTCATCATTGATGAAAAGAGAGTAATTGCCAGGGCAATTACAAAGAAAAAATGAAATTGAAAAAATAGAATGAGTAAAAACCAAAAATCCCTAGTCGTCTGGAATCACACCCGTCCATTTAATATATCCAAATAGAAAATACCAAGGTTTAATTTCCCGTTTTCGATTAAAGCACGACAGTTTCCACCGGAAAAGTGGGAACAGGTATTTCTTTGTCTATTAAAATTAACCCATGCACCGCTTATAAAATTTTTCAGCGGATAGCCATTAAGGAAAACTAAAATGTCATTTGAAAATATCGATCTGATCGAGCCAATTCGAAAAGCCCTCAACACCGAAGGCTATTTGAAACCAACTCCGATACAGAAACAATCCATGCCGATCATTCTCGAAGGTAGAGACCTGCTCGGTTCTGCGCAAACCGGAACAGGTAAAACCGCCG
>JAFGXZ010000364.1 GCA_016936335.1 Fidelibacterota bacterium | reverse complement strand
GCAAAAATCGCTATTCCTATTCATTACGGCATGTTTGAAGGCAAAACTTCGGACGCCAATGCTTTTCAGGAAATTTTAAAAGATAAGGTCAAGGTAATCATAAAACCGTTAGTCTCCGATAAATAAAAGATAATTAACCGTTGACAGAATTCCACCGATCCGGCAACTATCAGGACTACATATCCAGGATTAACAGGGTTCTTGATTATATTGATAATAATCTGGATAAAAATCTGACCCTGAAAGAGTTGGCAAACAAAGCTTACTTCTCCCCTTTTCATTTCCACCGGATATTCCGTGCGTTTGTGGGTGAACCCCTTGCTCAGTACATCAGCCGTATTCGCCTGGAAAAAGCCGCGACCCTGCTATATTCCACGCCGGAAATATCCATTACAACTATTGCGCTTGATTGCGGTTTTTCCAGTCCCGCCACCTTTGCACGGGCATTCAAAGATGTTTTCCAAACCAGTGCCAGCGAGTGGCGTAAATCCGTCAATTCAACGGATAGCAAGAATCGCAAATCCTTCCGCATGCATGGCAAAACGATTCGCAATACCGGCAAAGATATTGATATATCCTCAAGGTACATTTCCTATGGAAATCAACAATTAACCTGGAGGATTCACATGAAATCAAAGCCTGAAATGAAAGCGGATGTGGAAGTCAGAAAAATGGACGCAATGACCGTTGTTTATGTCCGAAATATCGGTCCCTACAAGAATGACGCCGCACTATTTGAAAAACTCATCGGTCAACTGTGCAAATGGGCCGGACTGCGTGGTTTATTAAAAGGACATGACACATCGATTATCTCAATCTACCATGATAATCCGGAAGTGACCGCCGATGAAAAACAACGGATCAGCATTTGTATTGAAGTCCCGGACGATACTGCCGTCAGCGGTGCAATCGGTAAGATGACGATTCCGGCCGGTGACTATGCTTTCGCCAGATTCGAATTGGAACAGGGACAGTTCAAGGAAGCCTGGGATATGGTTTACAACGGCTGGCTGCCGGAAAGCGGCTATCAACCCGCCGATCGCCCCTGCTTCGAAATTTATTATAATGATCCCAAAGATCACCCCCAACACAAATTCATCATGGATGTCGTTGTAGCGGTCAAACCGCTCTGACGATTGTTACAACATCTAAGCGCAGAGGCACGGCGTGCCGTGCCTCTGCATGTTGCCATATTACAATTATCAAATAAACATAATTAAGCGTGATGACGTATTTATCAATTCAATATTTCTTTTTTAACAATCTCCCCCACATCATTCTATACCTTTTCTCTGTCCGTGATGTCCCCGAACAGGCATTCATGACCGCCTGATAAAATCACAAAATCCAATTTCCAAATATCAACAAAATTCCAATTCACAATCATCAATAATCCAAACGCCGGTTTCCCCGCCCTGCGTCTGTTTGGATTTTTGTATTTCGGATTTATTTACCTGCAGGAACCCGGTTGTGAATAATCATATCCCGACAGGTAGCTGTCCCCTAACGAGCTGTGATTCATTAATCAAATTCATTCAGGAATTTCGACCAGAATTTTTGTTTTTCATCGATAGGCAAACCGTTTTGGTTTTCCCGATCGTATTCCCATTGTGGCGGATTATTGATGATGTAGCGCCGGATTTTGTTCAGTTCATGTTCATCACGGATGATGTGTTCATAGTAGTTACGTTGCCAGATGGATCGGCCGGGGGTGTTTTGAGATTCATTGATTTGTTTTGCGGCGGCGGATTTTAATGATGAAACAATTGAACCGATCGAATTTGATTTTGGACCATGAATTTTTGATTTATATATCTGTAAGGGCGAAGCATGCCTCGCCCCTACAATATTATCATCAGGATAAATAACAATGATGGCGTGAACATGATTCGGCATGATCGCGGATGATAAAATTCCCAAACCCATTTTTCCCTTGACATTTTTTGCATTCTTTTTTATAATTTTAGCGACATCTTTCCGGTTTGCGACGAGCATTAAAACTGCCGGATGTTGTTGGTGGTAAGGCATTGTGCAATAGCGCTGTTTGTTATGGCGAATTACCATTGATATTATCCGTCGCATATATTGCTGGTATGGACGGGATAGTATACGTCAAATCCTAACAAAAGGAGGCTATTATGCCACAGGAAAATCTCGTTTCCATTGTCATCCCACCCGAGGATGTACAGGCTGTGCTGGACGCAATTGCGGTAATCAACACCAAGTTGAAACCCTACCTGATTGCGCTCTCAAAGGAAGAGCGTAAAAAACTGCCGAAGATGGGCGACCGCACCATTCCCTTCGTGGAAAAGGTGATCGAGTACGCCACCGCCCAACCGGAATTTGTACCGCCCTACATGGACATACCGGAATTGAAAAACGACTTCAACGCCGTCACCACCCTGAACCAGGTATACCGGCCACTGAACCAGATCGACTCCAACCTCAATGACACTCTGTTGCTCAGTGGCAGCGAGGCCTACAAAGCAGCCCTGCAATTCTACAACTATGTCAAACAGGCCGCGAAAAACAATGTCCCCGACGCAAAAGTAATTTTTGAAGAACTGAAAAAACGCTTCGAAAACCAGGGGCCTCGCTCCGCACCTGCCCCGACTCCGACACCCGAAACCGGCGAATAGTCAGCAAGCAAATCTCAGCAATCATCTGTACCTGCCGGGTTTAATGCAAACCTGGCAGGTATTTTCTTTCGAAACCTATCCTGAAACGAATTAATTGAGTAAAAAGGTGAATTCACCCCTTCCAAAACAGAATTAGGGGGTTCTAAACTTGAATTAACCCCTTCCGAAACTGAATTAGGGGGTTCCAAAGTTGAATGAATTGAGTTCGGAAGGAAATTAATTGAGTTCGGAACGGAATTCAGGTTATCCGGAACAAAATTAATCCCTTCCGGAATTGATTGAATTGAGTTGGGAAGAGATTGAATTCAGTTTGGGAAGGGGTGAGTTCAGATCAAAAAGAAGATAAATACTTGTAGGGGCATAACATGTTATGCCCTCATGCATAACGCGGCATAAAATTCTGTGCCCGTAATTATGGGAATAGATTTTTTAGATCGTTCGACCGTTGGGGCACGGTGCGCCGTGCCCGTAAGTTGTAACATGGATGCTCCTTTCCCAGCCCTGCGTCATGCCTGACGAATCTTTGAATCGAGGTTATAGCCTTTCTCACCGAAAGGCTGAACTTATTCAAGCCAGATTTCTTCAAGAAGTGTCAGTTCGTCGTTTAAATTGAAGTTCGGATCGTCCCTTACTTCTGCAATTTCAAGTATTTCAAATACAAATTTATCCTGACCATATTCATTCCATTCCTTCTGAAGAATTTTATTGCGGTGATTTCCGATTGTCAGCATAAACTTATGACTATTCAATGGGCCTTCAAGGTTTAAACTGCTTCCAAGTAACACCTTGCCGTTCGCAACATTTTTTATCTGAAAAACACCTGCCTGTGTCTTTCTTTCTTTGTATTCCCTTCTCATGTCCTGTTTCGATTTCATTGTTGTTTCCATAGTAATCCTCAAATTTCATATACTTTCGTTGATAAGCGCACTCAAAGGCCAGCCAAATTATTTAATTATTTATTCTTGTCAAAAGATTATTTTAAAGGTTTTTAGTGATTTGTATTTTGTCATTTGGAATTTATTCACCGATCTCGATTCAAGATTCCTGTTCAAAAATAGATTAAATATTCTCAGCGACCTTTGCGCTTTTTTTGCGTCCTTTGCGGTTATATAAGATTTGAGACTCAAGAGTCAGGAATCAAGATTTGGCGATTGACATCATGCGAAATCTAGGGGCCATTTTAACGAATTCCGTTGGTCGTACTATTCTCTGAAATATGTCCGAATCCCACAGTTGGTTCAGCTATTACTTCAAAATCAACACTTGAATTATTCGTATCCATCCCCGGCATTTTACGTTCAAGCGAATTGCCGCTGTACTTGACAAGTCCCAGGCCGGCATAACCGATATCAAGTTCATAAGGCATTTCTTTGACATGGGCCGGATCAGAAGAGTACTCGACACAGTCAATGACAGTGCTGATGTCAATCCCGTCCTGGTAATATACATCGCTGCCATCGGCAATTAACAATACATCGCCCGCTAATCCGTACATGAAATCCAATGTATGCCCCTCTTCAATATTTAAAATATTTGGGACATCGGGGTTGTTGCTATTATCACCCGGGTCATTGGGATTGACAAATTCCCAATTGGCAATGGATAAATCAATACTTCTTTCACCGGAAAATATTTCATCCCGATAATTATAGGCATCCATAGCCAATACAACAAAACTATCCGGTGCTACCGGGTATTCACGGCCGATGAGCGGCTCACCCGGAAACTGAAAAATATAGGTGACATCTTCAATTGATTTACCCATCCGGCAGACAATCACTCCATCCAGGTAGAGTGTATCTTCCGCTGAATTGTACAGTTCAATATATTGATCATAGAAAAAGAAAAAATTATTCGCCGGTCCGCAAGAATAAATTTCGTTGATCTGCAGACCGGTCAGAAACGGATTGCCCCTTTTTATCTCACTGACTGTTTCAAGTCCTGTTGAATCCACTACCCATACCCGATAGTACTGATAGTTCAATCGATTAATCTCACAATCCGTATAAACAGTATCAAGGACCTTATCAGTCACGTACACGCTTTCAAATTCCGAGAAATCTTTTTTACTTGAATGTTCCAGTCGATAGGCAGCGAAACCGGAATCCGATGAGCTTCTCCAGACAATTTCAAAACAGGGCCTTCTATAATCCACCGATACTATTTCGACAGCGTCCGGATAATCTTCTGTTTTATCGATTATTAAGCGAATTACATTGGATTCCAGGACGCGATCCGATTGATCCCGGCACCGCAGGTACACTGAACAGCGGGTCCCATTTTTCACCAGGGCCGAATACCATATTACTATGCCATTCAGGATTGAATACGTTGACGGAACTACATGGTTATCCACGACCAATTCAATTGATTTAACATCGCTGACATTACTGATTTGATAGAGTATTTTGACACTGTCCGATACCATTGCATTATCATCGGGTGAAATGATTGAGATCCCCGGGAATGACGCCAGATCAGGTGCAGCAGTTTCCTCACAGGACATGATTAGAAAAACGACCACCAGCAAAACGAGCATCTGCTTCATAATTAATCTCCCTGAATCACACTACATTATACAGATTTTAACGAATAATTACAATAATTTCCGGTTTATCGGAACTAAGGGACCATGAATCAATTCTTTCAATGTAACGGGCAGCCGGACAGGCGATTGTCCCCTAACGAGCTGTGATTCATTAATCAAATTCATTCAGGAATTTCGACCAGAATTTTTGTTTTTCATCGGTGGGCAAACTGTTTTGGTTTTCCCGGTCGTATTCCCATTGTGGCGGATTATTGATGATGTAGCGCCGGATTTTGTTCAGTTCATGTTCATCACGGATGATGTGTTTGTAGTAGTTACGTTGCCAGACGATATGAATATCTGTATGTTTTCGACACCACTTTGTGACGCCGGTTTTAAATCCACGTATGATTGAGCCGATGGATTTAGGAATTACGTGTTGGAATTTATGTTGTAGGGGCACAAAATTTTGTGTCCCTACGGTGTTTTGGTTTGGATTGATGACCATAATCATATGAACATGATTCGGCATGATTGCCCATTTATCCAATTCCACATTTTTATAATGACCGGGGATTGCCAACAGGCATTGTTCAACCATCTCCCCCACATCATTCAACACCATTTCCCCGTCCGTGATATCGCCGAACAGGCATTCATGGCCACGGGTGCAGAGGGTGGCGAAATAGGAACCCGGCCGGGAATGTGATGATTTGTGAGTCAGGGATAAGGAGCTATAAACCATTGAAACGTACTGTTTCGGTGATTGAACATAAATCAAAAGGGCAGATTTCCTGCCCTTTGATGATTTTACCGTATCGTAAACACTCTACCGTTTCTGTATTTCAATCCGTTTCTTGAATTCGAACTTTCTGGCGTCGGCCCGCGCGGCATCATATACGGTTAGTTTGACAGTATAACCCCCAGCTGTCATGTAAGTGTGTTTCGCAGCTTTGCCGCTGGCGGTGATTCCATCCCCGAAATCCCACTGATACATCAGCATCCGATCATAGGGTTGTGTCTGCGCTTCAAAATAGGCGACATCCCGTGCTCCACCGACATACAGAAGTTCCGGAGTCACCTTGATCTCCACGATCGGCGCCGGCAGGACCATTATTTTAACTGTATAATTGTTGGGCTGTCCGAATCCGATTTCCTTGTACCACACTTTAAATGTGGCCGTGAATGTACCG
>JAFGXZ010000056.1 GCA_016936335.1 Fidelibacterota bacterium | reverse complement strand
GCGAATTTGGCTACTGTTAAAAGCACGCTTTTTTACCGATTGGATTGCTAAAACACCAGAAGAACTCAGTGATCGAATCACTTTTGCTCTGAAACAATTCTTTAAATCTACATCGGAAGTTTCTACAATCTGTAAGATATAGGACATTTATTCTGCGAATCGCTATAAAAAGGGATATGAAATGACTCCGATTCCAAAAGATGAAACCAAGCGTCAGCGCATCATCAATGCAGCTATCAAGATCTTTGCTGAAGACGGTGTCAGCAATGGTAAAATCGCCAAAATAGCCGAGAAAGCCGGCATCGGAAAAGGCACTATCTATGAGTATTTCAGCAGCAAGGAAGAGATTTTTGCGGCCGTATTTGAAGATTTTTTCTCACAAATGATGAATGGTTACGATCGGTTGGGCAGTACCGCCATCGATCCAAAAACAAAGATCGAGATGATGTTTGATTATACCTACGATTCCCTTGATGAACATCTCGCCAGCGAGCATGCTGCCGAATGGCTGATTTTCCTTGAAATCTTTGTCCAGGGTTTCCGTGACCAATTGCTGGGACATGGCAAATTGTCCTTTTCAAATGTTTTAAAAAACATGTATGATCTGATTAAACCTTTAATAAACGAAGGGATCAAAGCCGAAATATTCAGAACCAATGATGCCGATCATATGACGTTTATTCTGTTTGCGGCGCTGGACGGTATCGGCCTGCACTATTTCATCAACCGCGATTACTACGATAAAGAACAGCTAAAAAAGATAACAAAAGAGATTTTTCTAAACGGATTATTGACTGAAACAGGGAAAGGAGCCTAAGATGAAACGTTTTATCGGACTTAGCCTAATTCTGATAAATTTCCTCAGTGCAGCCGATCCAAGCGGACCGGAGTTGTTAGATAAAATCATCGATCTGATGAATCCCCAAAACGCCAAAGGCATTATGGAGCAGACGATTGTTACGACAACCGGTGATCACCGGACATTCAAATACGAAACCTATATGGGCAATCACGGCGAGTCCTCTCTGATGCGTTATCTGGAACCATCCCGGGTCAAGGGCAATGCCATGCTCATGACCGATTATTCCGACAATATCTGGATGTATAACCGGCGCAGCAACCGCGTCCGTAAACTGGCTTCCAGCGCCAAAAATCAAAAATTCGAGGGGTCCGATTTCACCTATGAGGACATGGGTTCCGGTGACAGTTGGAGAACCGATTATAAACCAATTCTGAAAGGCATTGAAAAAATTGATCATGAAAAATGCTATAAGCTGGAATTGCAATCCACTTTTGATAATAACTCCTACACAAAGATGATCTGTTTTGTCCGCATGAGTGATTTTTTTCCAATCCAGATCGACTATTACGATGAAAACAATGTATTTACAAAATCACTTTACCTGGAAAATATTCAATCCATCGAAGGCATCCTGACCCCTATGAAAATGACCATGCGCAATCACCTTGATAAAACCGAAACCGTCATGACATATCTCAGCATCACCTATAATGTAGAATTTGATAAATATTTCTTTACCGAACGAAATCTGAAAAAATAGGGATATTGACGAATGTTAAAAAAAATAGTTATTCCATTATTGCTAATATCTCCCCTGTTTGCTGAGATCGACTGGTTCGGGTATTACGAGGGTGAAGGTGATATTGGAAAGATTCCAACCAAAGGTATCTTTTACGGGTATAACAAATTGCGTCTTGACCTCGACACCAACCCTTCGGAAAATATCCGGATCAGTGCCAATGTGATATACAGGGAATATTACGGGCAGACAAACCTGAATTTTATAGACTTTATCCATCCGGGATACTGGCCGATTTATCCCAATACCGATCAAAGCGGTTTTGATACGTTGAGTTATGTTCCCTATACCCTGTCTGATTCTCTTTTTATTGACAACATGTTTATGCAATTTCACCATCGGTTCTTCGATCTTACCCTTGGAAAACAGCAGATTGCCACCGGTGTTGGATATGCCTGGAATCCGACCGATATTTTCAACCTGAAAGACCTGATGGACCCGACCTACGAAAATACCGGGATTTCCGCCATCGCCCTTTCTATTCCGATTGGCACACGGACAACATTGAGTGGAATTCTTCAGCCTGAAAACTCCTGGAGTGAGACGATTCAGTATTGTCAATTAAAAACCGGAATTGGACAGTTTGATATATCCGCATTATATAGCCGAAGTTTATTAACCCTAACAAGATTATTCGGTCCCACGGCTCAAACCCACGATCTTTACGGTTTCAACCTGGAGGGTGAAATATTTAATGTTGGAGTTCGCACCGAAATCGCTACACATCGCCTCGATTATAGCGACAAACTGAATTACGAATATATTATCGGACTCGATTATACCTTTAAAAATTCACTTTACATACTCACTGAATATTATCACAACGATCTGGGAGCAAAATCATCCCGGACACTATTTGATGATTACATGGTTTATTATTCCGGTGAACGTAAAAGCCTGAACCAGAATTACCTATTCACCCTGGTAATGTATCCCCTGGGAAATCTGCTGGATTTCAGTGCATTCGGCATCATCAATCTCGATGATAAAAGCGTGGTTTTCGCACCGCAATTGATGTACCGGATTTTCGAAAATGTGGAACTCAGTATTCTGGGTTCATGGTTTATCGGTGAAAAATCCGACGAATACGGATACCAGCAATACGGATTTCGTTTTCGCATCCGGGCCTATTTTTAACAAGGATTTTAGGAGTATAAAATGAGACAAAAACTTCTTGAGAAACTGGGACAGCTGGCAGCCGAAAAAACCTGGTGGATGCTATTGGGAATTATCATTATTACCCTGATTTTCGGGATGCTTTCAGAAAATCTGGAAATGTCCATGAACCTGACCGACATTCTCCCGGAAAACGATCCCATGGTGGATGAATTCAATTACATTTTTCAGGAATTCAACGGGGCATCGACAATTTTCGTGGTCGTTGAAGGCGAAATGGACAATATGGTTCGGTACGCTGAGCATATTACGCCAATGATCAAAGACTTTGACAACTGGATTGTCAGCAGCGCTTCCCAAAAAGTCAAAGATGAACACAAGATCGCCATGGGCAAGGTCAAAACCGGTAAGATAGAATTCAACGGCACATATATCGATCGTGTTGATTATAAACTGGAAACAGATTTTATTAAGGAACATGGTCTGATGCTCATCAAACCAAAAGATTTAAAGAACACCAAAGAGATTTTCAACAATCCTAATATTTTACCGTTTCTGACAAATCTAAACAACAGTCTTGAGAAAGAATATATTCAGTCCGAAGAAAAGATATCCACAACCCAGCGGGAACAGCAGGCAGTGAAATATCTTGATGGTATTGAAACCTGGGTTGATGAAGTTGGCAAAGCATTATACGAACCAAAATTCGAGCGTACTTACGCCGATGCCGCAGCGAATGCGATTACAGTCGGCAGCCCTTATATGGTGTCACCGGACCGGTCCATGCTGATTATAATGGTTGAACCAACATTCAATATTATGGAAATGGATTTCGTTCTGCCGGTCGTTAACGGCCTGGAAGAGTTGGTAAAATCCGAAGCACCGGCGTTCAATGTTAAAACCGGATTAGCAGGAGCAATCGCTCTCGGTCGCGATGAATATGCAGCTGCGATGGAAGATTCGATGCTATTGACAATACTGGCTCTCATCGCTGTGTTGATCCTGTTTGTCATAACATTCAAGATGCTCAGCGCCCCGCTTTTAGCGATCATCAATCTGACTATCGGATTGATTTGGTCGATGGGGATATCTTATCTGCTCGTCGGATCACTGAATATGTTTACTGCCATGATGGCCGTTGTGCTGGTTGGCCTGGGAATCGATTTTTCGATTCACATCATTTCAGTGTTTTCAGAATTGACCAACAAGGGAGTAGAACCTAAGACAGCAATCATCGAGACGATGGGCAAAGTCGGAACAGGGATCATTACCGGCGGCCTGACGACTGCTGCGGCATTTCTTACACTGGTCATTGGCCGCAGCCGGGGTATTTCTGAATTTGGGCTGGTCTGCGGAACGGGCCTGATCATTCTCATGGTGGCAACATTGATAACCTTGCCGACAATGCTGATGATCCGCGAACGCTATCGTCAGTGGCGTGGTAAATCAATTAATAATACCCGGGATGTTAGTTACAAAGCAATCGGTAATCTAAGCGAAGGAATTTTCAAACACTGGAAATTTTCACTGATAACAATCGGGATTGTTACCCTCTTTTTTATACTTATGTTTTCCCGAGTATCAATGGATTACAACTATCTAAACATGGAACCGGAAGGTCTGGAATCCATTATCCTCAACGATAAAATGATCGAAAAATTCAATTTTTCATCCGATGTCACCATGATGACTGCGAAATCTCTCG
>JAFGXZ010000363.1 GCA_016936335.1 Fidelibacterota bacterium | reverse complement strand
GTGATATGAAAAATCCGAAGATTCTTTTCTGGAATGTAGATACCCAGGTTGACTTTATGGAGCCCGATGGAAAACTTTATGTACAGGGCGCTGAAGAGATTCGACCGGTTCTCGGAGAAATTACCCGGTTCGCCAGTGAAAACGAAATCCGGGTGGTTAACACCGCAGATTATCATTTGATTAATTCAAGTGAAATTTCAGGCACCCCGGATTTTGTCAATACCTTTCCTCCTCACTGCATGGCCGAAACCAAAGGTGCCTTGTATATTCCTGAAACGGATCCGGAACGGCCGGTTATCATTGATTGGAACCAGGAACTAATGTTGGATTCCCGGTTTGACGATCCCGAACGTTTCAGAAATTTACTGATCCGTAAAGACGCTTTTGATGTTTTTGCCGGAAATCCTTACACCGAAAAGATTCTTGATATCATTCAGCCGGATCGAATTTTTGTTTACGGGTTAACCACAAATGTGTGCGTTGACCAGGCGGTTACCGGTTTGGCCGAAAGAGGTAAGGAAGTATTCGTTTTTTCCGATGCCATTAAAGAACTACCCAATATTCCGATGCCTTTCGACAAGTGGAAACAACTTGGTGTAATGATGATTGCATTTAGCGATGTTGAAAAATATCTCGGTTAATTTTCCTGTTTTCGATACAAAAAAATAGAGATAAAAAAGGATTGCCTGAAGATGCAATCCTTTTCTGTTTCCTAAATATTTTTTAGCTAACCGGATATTCATTTGAGACATCGGTAAGTACTTCAAAGCCGGTTTCTGTGACCAGAATAGTGTGTTCAAACTGTGCCGAAAGTTGGTCGTCAATGGTCCGGGCGGTCCAGCCATCATGTTTGTCTAGTTTCACACGTGGACGTCCTACATTGATCATTGGCTCGATAGTAAAGGTCATTCCCGGTTTGAGTTTTGGGCCGCTGTTTTTCCGCGATGAATGGTCAACTTGCGGATCTTCATGGAATTCTACGCCAACGCCATGTCCACAAAATTCGTAAACTACACTAAAGCCTTGTGAAACGGCATATCTTGAAATAACATAGCCAATATTTCCAAGGTAATTTCCTGGACGAACCTGCTGAATGCCCAAATCCAGGCAATGTTTGGTCACGTCGATTAGTTTTTTTGCGGTTTCAGTAACGTCACCAACGGTGTACATTTTACTGGTATCGCCATAATATCCGTCTAAAATGGTGGTTACATCAATGTTCAGGATGTCACCGTTTTTCAGCGTAATATCCGGTGCCGGGATACCGTGGCACACTACTTCGTTCAGTGAAATACAGCTCGATTTCGGGTAACCGTTATAATTTAAGGTGGCGGGAATAGCTCCGTGGTCTATAATAAATTGATGAATCAGGTTGTCGAGGTGTTCGGTTGTTACTCCTTCTTTGACATATGGTTCAATAAATTTCAGCGTTTCTGCTGCCAGTTTAGAGCTTTTGCGTATGCCGTCAATTTGTTCCTGGTTTTTTATGCGAATGCTCATGTTAAATTATGTTCGATAAATTTTGGCAAAATTGAATAAATTCAGAATCAATTCAAAATAACAGAGGCTACCAGCCTTTTGTTTTGAATAATATTTGAGAAAGGCTACGCAAAGGAGTAATTTACGGTTGCAACCACTGCTTAATCCGTTCTATTTTCTCTGGAAGGGGAATATATCCATCGAGCCAGTGAATTTTGAATCCTTCTCGCTCCATTTTTCGAAACCAGGTCATTTGTCGCTTGGAAAATTGATGAATGGCAGTATTCAGACTTTGAAACATTTCATCATACGAAATTTCGCCGGTCACATACATCGTCAGATATTTGTACTCCAGCCCGTAATAGGTCAGCGATTCGGGCGTAAGTCCGGTCGAAAGCAGTTTTTCCACTTCCTCAATCATTCCATTTTCGAGCCTGTCTTTTAAACGCTGTGTAATGCGTCGACGTCTGGAATCCCGGTCGAATTTAATTCCAATTATCAAACTGTTGATTTCGGGAAAGGATAAATCAATTTCGGGGTGCAGCTGGTAATATTCTTCAATTTCGATGGCCCGAACAGCCCTTTTCTTGTTCTCAATATCGCTGGTGTTGTGCAGCTCCTTGTACCGGGAGAGAATACTGGTGAGTTCTTCCAGTGACATTTTCTGCAGCTCTTTCCGACGAGTCTCGTTTACCGGTACCTGAATCAATTTGTAACCTTTCAGAACTGCTTCGATGTATAATCCGGTACCTCCACACAAAACCGGGAATTTTTTACGATTCTGCATTGAATTGTATACCTTCAGGAAATCGCGCTGGAATTCAAATACATTGTATTGGTAACCTGCATCCGCAATGTCAATCAAGTGATAAGGAACAAGTGTTCCTTCTATAATATAGTCCGAAAGATCCTTCCCTGTACCGATGTCCATCCCGCGGTATACCTGGCGCGAATCGGCAGAAATAATTTCTCCGCCAAGGGATTTGGCCAGATGGGAGGCAACCGCCGTCTTACCGGATGCTGTTGCGCCCAGAATAGTTACCATATTGTATTTTAATGCAGGCATAATACTGTGGAAGGTCCCGATTTTATGTTTAAATATTTTGAGAATGTCAAAATAAGTTATTTTTGTAAAACTAAAGGAAGAATTAATGGATTTAAAAAAACTGGCTTCCGTAATTTTCGAACGTAGTAAGGCGTTAATTCTGCAACCCAAAGAGGAGTGGAAGACCATTCTTGACGAGAATGTGACCATGAATCTGGTTGTTCGCAATTATTTATTGCCTTTGCTGCTGATGTCTACCCTGGCTT
>JAFGXZ010000055.1 GCA_016936335.1 Fidelibacterota bacterium | reverse complement strand
CACTTCTCTCCCACTTCAGGTTGAAGCACTGGAAAAACAATTGATTGTCAATTCACTTCATAAAACACAAGGAAATCAGAGCCAAGCTGCCCGTCTACTCAATATTACAGAACGTAATCTTCGGTATAAAATCAAGAAATATAACCTGAAGTAATTACTTTCTCCCATTTGTTATAAATCCGGCATATCAAATTGTTCTATCCGACGATATGGTCGAACATCTTCGACCATATCGTCGAAATAATTGAGTCTTAGATAATGAAATAACTCAACATTAATATTCTATCTTATTGATTTATTACTACTTATATACTTTGGCACCATCCTTGTTATATAAGTGCCCAGTTGACATTGAGTATTAACAGAAAAGAAAATATGAACCAATCATATCACACAATAAAAACAAAAAAGAAGGAGAAAAAAAATGAGTCGGAAAAAAGTATTGACAGTTATGCTGCTGATTTTTGCGGCCAGTTTTCTTTTCATTGGACTAAGTACCCGCGCACAGGCCCAGGACGTACCGCCTTTTTTCATTGATGAAAATGGCGATGGATTCAACGATAATGCGCCGGATCATGACGGCGACGGTATTCCAAACAGAATTGATCCTGAATTTCGTCGGATGTTCAAGATGAATAATTCCCCGATCTGGAGCAAGCTCACCGAGGAACAACGGCAGGAACTGCAAACATTAATTGAATCAATGCAGAATGAAGATGCAACCCGAGACGATATTCATGATGCGGTTGCCGCAACGCTTGAAGGATGGGGAATTGAAGTTCCGGAAAACATGGGGCAAGGTTCTGGCCTAAATAATGAACAGCGTATCCAAATTCGTGAAATGACTCAGACGATGAGAAGTCAAGGTGCATCCCGCGAAGATATCCGGTCAGCAATTGCAGATCAGCTTGGCGAATGGGGAATCGAAGCCCCGGTCGGTGGTCGTATGGCTGGACCAAGATCAGGTAGAAGCGGACGCCGCCAGGGTCAAAGACCCTAAGTTTCTATCGAAGTAGTGGGGTCTCTTGCCCCACTACTTCTTATGCTTATATCATATTATATCAGTTTTTTCAAGGTGGGAATCAATGAAAACATCAAAATACTTACTGACTATGTTCCTATTTACAATCGGAATCACTGTACAGGCTGCAAGTTCCCGGACATTATTAAATTTTCAACTTCTTGGTAGTTATTCAGATAACATTTTTCAGAATTATTCACCGGTTGAGGATTACATAACCACTGGATCATTTACTATTATCCATCAGACAAAATCAAAAATTACATTGTATTACAATGGTAATTTGAACATGTTTTCACAATATACTGACCTATACAATCATAATCACTATATCGGAATCAGTAATAGACAATCGATCGGTGATACAAAAAATGACATCTATATCGGTGGCTATGCCCGGTTCCGAATCGATAAACCGGTTTACGAAATATATGACAACCACAATTATTTCGGATTTGCATCGATAAAATACTACCTGTTCCCGACTATCCTGTTTAGAGCAAAAAACACGCTGGGAATGAGGACATATGTTAATTATACCGATTACAGTTATTTTGAAAATGTCCTGTCGTTAAATATGAGTAAATTCTTTCAAACACGAACAACATTACAAACCGGAATTGACTATTTTTATAAAGACTATATTGAAGATCAGACTTACTCGGTAACAAGCCCGAGCGGATTGCTGACCCGAACCTATGTAATCGATTCTCCAAAAGTATCCCAACTGCTGGCTTCATTTAAAATTGCCCAGAGTGTCAGCAACCTGACTGCCGTACAAGCAGAATATCTCTTTCGAAACACCATAAGTGGCGAAAACCGATTTGCCGAATTGGATGAATTTTATACCGATGAGGTCCTGTTCGATGACCATTACAGCTATTCGGGCCAGGAAGTATCCATGTCGATAAAACAGTTTTTACCTTTCCAGTTTATCGCAGTTTTATCCGCTTATTATCAGGAAAAATCCTATAACCATCGACCAGTTTATGATCTGGAAGGAAATGAACTCATTGAAGCCGGTACTCGCCAGGACTATCAAAATGGTATTTCGGTTCAATTAGAAAAGAAGTTTTCCGGCGAAAATATCCCGGTATTAAAATCCCTGGAGCTATACATGAATTACTTGTACCGGGTGAATAACTCAAATGACCGGTACTATGACGCCTCATCCGGCTTTCTATCAGCAGGAATTGATGCAAGTTTTTAAATTGATGATATTGAGGACAATTCCATGAATTTATTAATTACCGACGACCTGGCTTTTTCCGCATATCTTAAAATGAAGGGATTTCAATTGGTGGAATCCCGGCAAAATCGGAAAAATATTCAATTTGTCTTTGATATCGACCAGGAAGATCAAGACCGGTTAAAAGTCGAATTTATTAATAGCGAATTCCTGGAATATTACAATCATATCCGAAGCTTGAAGAAAATTGTGATGTCCTGAAAATGAATATGGCAACAGTCTAAATATATTTCTACAACTTTACAATAGCGTCTGGAAAATGATTTTTTTTCAGGCACTTTTCTTAATATGGTATCGATTATCTGTTCATACGGTTATTGTAATCATCATAATCCGGCAATTCACGAATATAATTTTCTGACATCAGACTTGAAGAGATGATATAATCCGCTGAAGCACGATTACAGGCTACCGGAATGTTCCAGACAACAGCAATTCGGAGTAACGCTTTAATATCAGGATCGTGGGGTTGGGCTTCAAGAGGATCCCAGAAGAAAATCAGCAAATCGATTTTTTCTTCAGAAATCATCGCTCCGATTTGTAAATCGCCCCCCAACGGACCACTCTGCATTTTATTGATCGAAATTCCCAGCTTTGTTTCCAGCAATCTCCCTGTCGTTCCGGTTGCGTATAAATTATGGGGCTTCAACATATCAAGGTTGTATTTTACCCAGTCAATCAAGGCATTCTTTTTATGATCATGAGCCACCAGGGCGATATTAAACGGTTTCATTTTCATGTTGTTATCCTCATTATATTAACCTCGAATCTAAGGAATCAACACCCGAAGTCCAACTGTTTCTCAATAAATAATTGATAACTCCGCTCCTTTCGAGTATATTCCATTTACATGTAGCGGAGGTTCAATGTCAATATGCTATTAAATGACGCTGGCTTTACCGTTAAGACGAACCATGATCTGGAATTTATTTCAGCCTGTAAAGAGTAACCGAAAATGTCCCGGCTGAATGTTACGAATTTCAGGCACCCTATGGGGTTCTGATCCAAAATACATTAAAATGTTTAATTGACGAGGGACACCGTGTTCGGATCTATATCCTCTACGGCAAAAACTGGTACCCTTACCGCATGCGACGTTTGAAAAAGAACCCGGACATTGCCGGGTATATTTTCAAAGATTTTTTCAGACATAAATCAAAATAAATCTAATCAATTTCCACGTACATCAAGCCCCCAGTTCATTTTTGAACGCAGGGTTTTGAAAAATGTATCACCCTTAAAACGGACAATTTTCAATGAAAAATCGGCTTTGTTAATTGTAATAGTATTCGCTTTTTCAAGGGATATACGATTTTGACCGTCGATAATCAGAGAAACATCATTGTTCATTTCAGTACAATCGATCCGGATTGTCTGATTATCCGATAATATCACCGGACGGGCTGACAGGCTATGGGGACAAATCGGAGTAATCGCGATGACATTGATATGAGGAGAAATAATCGGTCCGCCGGCAGACAACGAATAGGCTGTCGAACCTGTAGGTGTCGCGATAATCAGGCCATCGGAACGATAAGTATTGAAATAATCATCATCCACGTACGTACGGATTTTTATCATCGTTAATACATGACCTTTATCGATAACAAAATCGTTGAATGCGAAATAGGCTTCCCGATGATCGGTGAAGGATATTTCCGCATTCAATACACTGCGCTCTTCAACTATATAATCACCTTCCAAAAACGCCGTGATTCTTTCTTTGTAATTTTCCATGGAAATATCTGACAGGAAACCCAACCCTCCAAGATGAATTCCAAGAACCGGTTTGCCGGTTTTCGCCATTAGACGTGACGCTCCGAGATAAGAACCATCGCCACCGATACTGAACATCGCATCAGCTAGATCCGGAATTCTTTCAGCCGCAACGAATTCGACCAGAGAATTGTTTTTCTGGATATAGCTGCTGACGAATTCGGGTATCAGTACCTGCTGATTTTTTAAAATCAAATAGGCCACAATTTCAGGTAAGGATTTTGAAATAGTTTTGTATTGTGGATGAAGATGAAGACCAATTTTCATAAGCAACTACTCCTGTATGTCCTCTTCAATATAGTCTCCGCCACCTTTTTCAACAAGGACTTTAACACGTTTTTCCAGTGCATTCAGCTGCTTCTGGCAATCTTCGGAAAGTACCATGGCTTCTTCAAACAGACCAATTGATTTCTCCAGATCGACTTCACCGGATTCCAGCTCGCTCAGAATTTTATCCAACCTTTTAAAAGAATCTTCCAATGATAAATTTTTCTTTGGCATTCGTATCTCCTCTACGGTTTCTGTTTAGTGATTGATTTGACTTCAGCATTATAACGTCCGTCAAATACTTCAACCGTAATCTTATTACCTTTTAAAACTTCCTTGACCGACCGTATCACCTTTGAGCCGGATTCAGTATAAACAATTGAAAATCCGCGCTTTAATATTTCTTTTGGATTTAATGCATGAATGGTGCTGCGATAATCATTCACATGCAATTGTACCTGATTAATTTTATAGGCGACCGCTTTATTTAATTGTTTTTTAATCTCTTCCAGAACACGAATGTTATCAGCGACAATTTTTTGAGGATTGAACCGGGCTATACCTGAATACAAATTATCCAGAAATTGCATTTTCTGTGAAATTATTTGGCTGATTAGCTGTATGTATCTTTTCCGATACTGAACAAGTTTTTGCTCCAAGATGTTTCTTTCAGGAACAGCCAGTTCAGCAGCAGCCGATGGCGTCGGTGCCCGAAAATCCGCAGCAAAATCGGAGAGTGTAAAATCGACTTCATGCCCAACCGCACTGATTACGGGCAATTCCGAAGCTGCCACTGCCCGAACCAGTTTTTCCTCGTTAAACGCCCACAAATCCTCAATGGACCCTCCTCCACGGCCAATAATAATGAAATCAACATTTTTAAGGCGGTTGAAAACTTCAATACCTTCTATGATGGTATCAGCTGCCTTCTCTCCCTGTACCTGGGCGGGATAGATGACTAATTGTACGGCTGGATTTCGTCGCCCGCTGACCTCAATAATATCCCGGACAGCCGCACCGGTAATACTAGTAACGACGCCGATTCGTTTTGGGTAAGCCGGGATCGGTTTTTTCAGCTCCGGTGCGAAAAGACCTTCACGACTGAGATGACTTTTAAGCGCTTCAAAAGCTATAAAGAGACTACCTATTCCCGCAGCCCGTATTTCCTTTACATTAATCTGATACTGGGATTGGGCTGAATAGGTCAGGATATCACCACGAACAATAACCCGCATTCCCGGTGCCAGATGAAATGGAATTGAACCTGCAATATTTCGCCAAATAACACAGTTAATCAATGCATTTTCATCTTTCAGAGAAAAATACACATGCCCGATTCGGCTGATGGAATAATTTGAGATTTCACCTTCAACCCAAACCGGTGGGATGAACTGCTCAATCACCCGTTTAATCTCAAGGGAAATTTCGGAAACGCTGTAAATTTTTTCTTCCATAAAAAAAGAGTGGTGACGACTAGACCGCCCTCACCACTCCCCAAAAATCGTGTGTACCGTAGTAATACTTATCTTATTTTCTTTTTGTGACGATCTCTTCTTAGACGTTTTTTCCGTTTATGAGTCGCTATCTTTCTTCTTTTTCTTTTCTTCCCACAGGGCATACTGAAAATCTCCTTAATCGAAATTTATTTTGAATTTGTATTGTATCGCTGATTGATGCTGTCTTTTAAAATTTTTGATGGTTTGAACACTGGCACAATCCTTTCCGGCAGGTGGATTTCTTCACCGGTCCCGGGATTACGGGCTTTCTTTGGTTTGCGTACCTTCAGACTGAAACTGCCAAAACCTCTGAACTCAACTCGTTCTCCCCGCTGAAGTGAATCGGTAATTGTTGCCAGAAAACCGTCTATCACTGCTTCTGTATCAACCTTTGTTAAGCCGGTCGCGTGAGAAACGACGTCCACGATATCTGCTTTAGTCACGGTCATATCTCCTTATCTCCATAGATAATTCAGAGTAGGAATTGACGCAAATAGCGAAAATACTTCTTCAATATCGGTAAAAAGTAAATCAAACAGCGTCATTGTCTGTTTCTGCGAGAAAAGCAGTTTCGGTCGTCCATCAATTCCCGCCATCTCTCCAATTATGTGAACAGCATCTTCAAAAGTTCCCAGTGTGTCAATCAATCCGTACTCCAATGCCTGCGAACCTGTAAATATACGTCCGTCAGAAATTTTTAACAATTCATTTTTATCAATTTTCCGTTCAATTTCTATGGTATTAACGAATTGTTTATAAATGTCTTGTACCACCGTTTCCAAATAGGCTTTATCCTTGCCGGTAAAATCACGATAGGGCGATCCAACATCTTTGTATTCACCGCTCTTCACTGTCTGCATTGAAATACCAATTTTTCCCATCAGTTCAACCGCCACTGGAAAATCAATGATTACACCAATACTACCTGTTACGCTCGCGGGATTTGCAATAATCTTTGAGGCACCTAAAGCAACATAGTATCCGCCGGATGCGCCGACTGAAGCAATGGAAGCAATAACCGGTATTCCCGATTCCCGTACTCGTTTGACTTCGGAATACAATTCCTGAAATGCCGCAGAACCACCACCCGGTGAATTGATTCTGATAATCATCCCTTTTATGGATGGGTTCATCCTGAGTTTGTTGATCCGGTCAGCAATCTTTTCAGCAGAAATAATCATACCCTTGATATCAACAACAGCCACATTACCCCGGGAATGTTTTTCGGAAGACTTCATGGACCAGTTAGTATTAAGAAACAGTCCAATAACTATAAGTCCGATGATACTTATGATTATAATGGAAAACAGGCGGTCTGATTTCTTCACAGTAAATTAAGTTCCGGCCGATTTGTAGATGATAATTTTTTGCCCGGGATAAATGAATCGACTCCCATATAAATTATTCCAGGCACGAAGATTACTGAGGCCAACTTTATAAGCATCGGCAATTTCGCTCAATGTTTCACCTTTTTTTACAACATGGATAATTTTTGTCTTACCGGATGGTGTTGAAGCATACTGGGTTGCTTGGTTTTTTTTGACCGGAATTTTTAAGCGCTGACCCGGATAGATAAATCGTTTCCCGTATAAATTATTCAAGGAGCGAATTTTACTGATGCTTACGCCATATTGTTCACCGATTTCACTAAGTGTCTCCCCTTTTTTAACCGTATGGGTTGCGATATTCTGATCCGAAGAAACCGTAGCAGCAGCATAGTATTCACTGGTTGGGATCTTTAATACTTGACCAACTTTCAGCTGGTTTTTATTGCGGATATTGTTGGCTGATATTAAAGCGGAAACACTGGTACCATATTTATGAGCAATATACGACATGGTCTGGCCTCGTTGCACTGTGTGAGTCGTCCACTGGGGTTTCGTCTCCACATCGGGCAGTTCTGTCAGTTTTTCGACTAATCCGGCTCCTTTACCAACAGGAACCCGCAGAATATAATTGTCACTTTCAGGAGGAGTCATCCAGCGTCGTAATTCCGGATTATAATCTTTTAAAACCGTCGAAGAAATGCCGCTTATTCGGGCAATATCTTCAAATTCATAACAACGGTCAATGGTAACATCGTCCCATTTCCAGGTTTCCTCCGGATTATTTTCAAAACCGTACTTCTCGGGATTCAAAGCAATTGACATTCCAGCCATCATTGTAGGGATATAGTTCCGGGTCTGTTTGGGCAGTGATCGTAATTTCCAGTAATCCCGGGTCCCTTCTCGCCGGATCGCCCGCCAAACCCGCATTTCACCTGTATTGTACGCAGCTAATGCTAAAAACCAGTCGTCAAACTCTTCATAAAGTTTTTTCAGATACTTAGCGGCTGCATAGGTTGATTTGATCGGGTCGCGCCGTTCATCGATCCACCAGTTCCGTTTTAATCCGTACATTGCTCCGGTCGAAGCTATGAACTGCCATTGACCGGCAGCGTGGGCATAGGAATAGGCTATTGGATTGAAACCACTTTCAATCAGAGCCAGATAAAATATCTCTTCCGGCAGGCCGAATTCTTTCAATATTGGAATCATATGCTCTTTATAAAGCCCAGCATTGTTCAGCCACTGTTGAAAACGCTCATGTTCACGTGTTTGAAAATAATTAATTATCCTGTCAATCTGTTTTGAACTGACCAGTGGAAAATGTCCCGGTCGGTCATCCACAATGATAAGGGTATCATGGCCAAGAGCAACAGTGTCGATAACAGATTCCATGAGTTCATCTCTAACTGATGCAATACCATAGGTTCCGGAATCACCGTTCAGATAGCTGAAACTTTGCTGGAAATCAGATGTAATTTTTTCATAAAACCGGCTAAAATCATCCTCCTGCAACAGCGTTAACGTATCCAGATCGCTGATTTCCGCCATAATTTCGAAACTGCGATCAAAGCAATACTTCACTTCGGACGTATCGTTGAAATGAGCAGCAATCAATGCATCCACATAGAACGTCTTGGCTTCAGCGAACATTAGTTCGAACAATTCCGGTCTGCTATTATCAAGATCGTCTCTGTTTTCATAGACAGGAACTGCCGTTGAGTCGATCGTATCCGAATAAATTAAACGACTGTTTAAAATTAAAATTGTACTAAAAATGAAGTGTATATATTTTTTAATAATCATGGTCTCTCTTATCAGTAAATTAAAATTTTCAGGCGGAAACTTATGTCTAACGTTCCTTAATATCAAGGTGTTTATTTGAATTCAGACAATATCTTTTTGATAATTCCGGTCGTGGACTTACCTGCAACCAAAGGAATAACCCTTACTTCCGGGATAAAATCGTGACCTACGATTTCATTGATCCGGTAATCCCCGCCTTTAACAAGAACATCCGGTTGGAGCTGCCGGAGTATTTCGCGGGGAGTTTCTTCGTCAAAAAGAGCGATATAATCGACTACCTCCAGAGCCGCTAATAAACGTGCCCGGTCGGTTTCTGAAAAGATGGGGCGATTTGGACCTTTAATTTTTTTTACCGATAAATCAGAATTTAATCCCACAACTAAATGATCACCGAATGACTTTGCCTTTTCCAGCAGATCCACATGACCCGCGTGTAAAATATCAAAACACCCATTGGTAAAGACAACCCGCTTTTTTTCCTTCTGAATCTTTGCTATAATTTGGGCTAATTCCGAACGTGATACCAGTTTATTCCTTGTCTGCATAATCCTCCAGCGGGCATAATATACATAATTCAAGACCACAAAAACTGTGATGAAGTTCAATTGCGCCCTGTACCAGATAATTCTTTGTAAAAAACCGGTCAGGAAGATTGAACCCGGCAGTCCAGCGGCTGATTATGGACGGAATCTCACCCCGGGGTATTTTTCTACTTAATGTTATGATGCTATCCATTATCGCTCCATTATTCTGAAGGGACCCTACAGCCCAGCTGAAGGGTAGAAAAAGATTACTGATCATATCCATTATTCGCCCCGAACCTAAAAGAACATTCCCGCGAAAATTTTTCAGCAACGGGTGGTTTTTCCACATACCGGCAGGTTGTTGAAAATAATCACTCATCCAATTAATTACCGGTTTAAATCCGCTGTGAGTAGAAACCAGATTCGACCACAACTGGGCTGGTTCATCTGGGTAGAATTTGTTGATTATCTGTGCCAGTGCAATCAACCGTCGGCTGGGAAAATTGGCTGGCCGGATGCCGGCATAATGCCATCTCAAATGTAATGTGGGCAAATCAAATCGGTGTCTTAGCTGAACCCATCTGTTAGTAATACCTTGAAAATATTCCGTTTCTGCCCGGATATATTTAGAATAGGGTTCATCGATAAATCCGGCACTTCCTAATAATATTGCTTCGAGAGTTGCGATCCTGTCAGATGTTTCAGTTATATCAAGAATTTTATATACTTTTGATAATGGAATCTGATCTGCCAGACTTTTAAATGATTCCCTGTTCTGGCTATATCCCATCCCATCCAGAATTAATCGATAAAATGTATGGTTCGCGGAATTATGGATAATTTCTTTTTTAATGAAAAGTCCTTTTCGCTGAAACCGTATATCAGCAAATTTTGCGAACACAGCTACACCAGCAATTTCATTAATACCATTCCAAGATAAACAATTGGCGACAATAGGATTCGGTTCATTGACTGGTGGCATGACAAAGACCGGTACTGTCATATTTGCCTGTGTCCGAATTGTCGGTTCCGAGGTACTGTCAACGACCACATGCAGAATAACTGAATTGTATGCTGGATCTTCATGATGCCGATGGGTATACCAGTCATTATTATTGATGTGAATTTCCACGTCACCTGTTTGTAATTTTCCATTAATGAACACCTGTGCGTCTTTAAAATCCGGTCCTTCGTAATCATTTCTTCTGCCAGGATCGACAACACTCAGGGTTTTACCACTAACGGTTAAAAGATTGGTCTGTGGAAATTTTTTAAATAACCATGTTTTATATAATGACTTTTCCTGCAGATTGTACAGGCCATTTCTTTCTAAAACTGTATGCGTAAGACAATTAATCAAACTGACATCAACCTTGCATGTTCGTATTCCGTTTTCAAGGTAACCATTGAATCCCGGACATTTTTAATACACTCATCAATATTTTCAAAATGCTTAGTATATACAGGGCTACCGAGATGTACCGTAACGACTCCGGGAATAACTTTCAGTGTTTTATTAGCAATACAAAACCGGGCCCCCATGATCGTTACCGGAATAATGGGCAAATTGTGTGATTGAGCCAGACGAAATGCGCCTTTTTTAAATGGGGCAATTTCCCCGGTATGACTGCGGGTACCTTCCGGACTGACAATTATAGAGATTTTCTTTTTAACAAGTTTTACGGATACCTTTTCAATGGACTTTATCGCTTTTTGCCGATTGTTGCGGTCAATCGGAATATGATTACAAATTTTTAACAACCATCCCAAAAATGGAATCCGAAATATCTCTTGTTTCGCCATAAATCGGGCTGGTTTTTTTATAGATGCTAGAACAATTGGAATGTCCAGAGAACTTTCATGATTCATCAGGATAATACAGGGATTTACATTTGTCAGCTCATTGTTTCCAATGATTGTCACTTTTACACCAACCAGGGCTAAAACGATTCTCGACCACAGAATCATTCCCCAACTATGTAATGGTACAAAAATCAAGTTCACGACAACACCAAATGCAGTGAAAATCATAACAGATGAAATACTTAGGATATTCCGGATCATGTTTTTATGCCTCAAGCAATCAGTTTTCGGACTCGGTCTGAAACCGGGTAAGCGTCCATCAAATCAGAAACTTCCTCTTGTGAAAGAGGTTTGACAGTACCGATACCTTGACTTATCGAAATGATTTTAAAAATGTGTTCAACCCGTTCGATTTTATAATAGGCATCCCACAGATCCGCAGCAACTGCAATCACGCCATGTTTCTCCAATAATAGGGCATCGGCATTCTGAATATACTGTGCCACGATGTCAGCAAATGCCATTGTTGATGGTGTTCTGTACGGAACAAGCGGTATCTTACCAAGAGTGACAACTACTTCTGGAAAGAGTAGCTCCTCCATTCCCAATCCAAGCATCGCAAATGCCGTTGCATAAGGCGAATGTACATGAACCACAGCCCGGACATCATCACGGATTTTATAGATTTCGTGATGCATTTTGTATTCTGACGAAGGTTTTAATGTGCCTTCGAATTGATCACCATCAACAAGAACAAGTTTCTCAGGTTTTAAATCACCTTTTGAAACTCCCGTTGGCGTAATTACAAAGGATTCTTTATTAATTCTAACACTGATATTGCCGTCATTGGCCGCTACAAAACCCTGTTGGTGAACTTTTTCACCGACATTGCAGATTTCCTGGTAAGGATTGGTTCTCATAATAACTTAGACTTGATTTGTTTAAAACCAGTATAAGGTTGAAGAATCTCAGGAATTATTATCGTTCCCTCATCGGTCTGATAAGTTTCCAGAAAGGCGATCATCAGGCGTGGTGTCGCAACTCCCGAACCATTTAATGTGTGCACGTAGGATACTTTCCCATCTGATGCACGGCGATAACGAATATTTGCCCGACGCGCCTGAAAATCTTCGAAATTGCTGACACTGGAGACCTCAAAATACTTTTGCGAACCCGGCGCCCAGATTTCGATATCATAGCATTTTGCCGCAGCAAAACTCAAATCTCCCGAACACAGGGATACAATTCGGTAATGCAGGTTCAAAGCTTGTAAAACGTCTTCCGCATTTTGCAGCAATTCTTCATGAGCCTCATAGGAATTTTCCGGCTGTGTGAATCGGACCATTTCCACTTTATTAAACTGATGTACCCGGGACAGACCGCGTGTATCTTTCCCATAAGAACCCGCTTCCCGTCGGAAACATGCCGAATAAGCCGTATAATGAATCGGCAACTGGTTTTCAGGGATTATTTCATCGCGGTGAATATTCGTAACCGGCACTTCCGCTGTTGGTATCAGAAAAAGATCATCGGCATTAACTCGATACATCTCCTCTTCCAGTTTAGGCAGTTGCCCCGTCCCAAACGCCGATTCACGATTGACCATAGAGGGTGGAAATATTTCCTGGTAGCCATGCTTTTCTGTATGCATATCCAGCATGAAATTGATGAAGGCCCGTTCAAGTCTGGCGCCTGCCGATTTATAAATCGGAAAGCCACTGCCACTGACTTTCGCCCCCCTGTAAAAATCAAGAATCCCCAAATTTTCAGCCAGATCAAGATGGTCTTTTAATTGATAGTCATACTGCGGTTTTTCACCCCACTCCCTGACAAATTCGTTTTCCTCGGCCGTCCGGCCGACTTTTACTGACTCATGCGGCAGGTTAGGCAATGTGATCATAATGTGATTTAATTGTTCATCAATAACTCGGAGTTTTTCATCCAGGTCTTTAATTTGATCTCCGACCTTCTTCATTTCACTGATTTTATCGTCAGAAATTTGTTTATTTTTTTTCAACAGGGCAATTTCAGCAGATACGCGATTACGAATGCTTTTTAGCGCATCGCCTTGTGAAACAACCGAACGACGTTGTTGGTCAAGTTCTAATAGCGCTTCAATTTTATCGCCGCTATTTTTTGCCTGTAACCCTTTTTTGAAATACTCCGGATTCTGACGAATCTGCTTGATGTCTAACATTCGGTCTCCAATATACAAAACATAACCACCACTCTATCTTCACGTCCGGTAAATTAAAGAATATTTTGAATTAATTATAGAGATAAAATGGCCTGAATAAGCCGATTTTGCCCTAGTTATATGCCGATTTATGCTTTTTTCGCAAGCCGACGATAAGGGTCTGTACAATGATTTTCAAATCCAGCAGAACCGACATGTTTTCAATATAATACAGATCATACCGCAGCTTTTCACGAACATCATCGATGCTTTCATCATATTTATATTTGATCTGAGCCCAGCCGGTAATCCCGGGTTTAATAATTAATCGGCGGGAATAAAACTGAATCGACTGTTCCAGCTCATTAACAAAATATAAGCGTTCCGGACGCGGACCGACAATACTCATATCCCCCATTAACACGTTAAAAAACTGAGGGATTTCATCCAATCCGACCTTCCGTAAAAATACACCAATTCGGGTCACCCGTGGATCTTCTTTTTCAGCCCATTTGGGACCAGTCTGATCCTCTGCATTGTGCATCATTGAGCGAAATTTGACCAGTTCAAATTCCAATTTATTTTTACCAACCCGCTTCTGCTTATAAAATATCGGACCTTT
>JAFGXZ010000362.1 GCA_016936335.1 Fidelibacterota bacterium | reverse complement strand
TTCTTCCGGAGTAAGGGCTTTCCAGTAAATCATCTGGCCGTAGGTGGTATAATCAAAATCTTTGCTTTGACCAATCTCCTGAGCCCGAACACCGGACAGCATTATTAACATCAAGATACCGATACAGACTTGTTTCATGATGATATCTCCTCTTTCGATTCGGATAAATGTTCAATTTCTTCCAGCAGCCGCTCAAGAACCTGTGACTCCGGAATTTTGGCAATTATCGCTCCTTTTTTAAAGAGCAGAAAACTCTTTTTGCCACCGGCTACTCCCAGATCGGCTTCTCTGGCTTCCCCGGGACCGTTGACAGCACACCCCATAACCGCGACGGTCATCGGTGTTTGAATATGTTTGATCCGATTCTCCAGCGCTGTCACGATGCCGAAAATATCCACATCCGCCCGTCCACAAGTGGGACAGGAGATAATTGTAACACCTTTTTTAATCAGATCCAGGGACTTCAGGATTTCAAAACCCGCATGGACTTCCTGAACCGGATTATCGGTCAACGAAACCCGGATGGTATCGCCAATTCCCTCGGCAAGTAACGTTCCGATCCCAATCGCGGATTTAATGGTGCCCTGCCAGGGTGGCCCGGCCTCGGTAACACCCAGATGCAAGGGGTAATTAGATTGTTCGGCAAATAAACGATTGGCCGCTATCATCAGCGCCACATTACTCGCTTTCAGGGCTACAACAATATCTTCAAATCCAAATTCCTCACAAATTTGGATATGCCGGGTGGCACTGGCTACCATGGCTTCGGCACTTGGATGGCCATATTGCTCTAGCAATTCCTTCTCCAGGGAACCGGCATTGACGCCAATGCGGATAGGAATTTTTGCAGAGCGGGCGGCTTTCAAAACCGCCTGAATCCGGTCCTTGCTCCCAATATTGCCCGGATTGATCCGGATTTTATCAGCGCCGGCATCAATGGCTTTCAGAGCCAGACGGTAATCAAAATGAATATCCGCCACCAAGGGCACAGTCATCATTTTTTTAATTTCCGGCAATACAAAGGCCGCCGCGTCATCCGAAACAGTCATTCTAATCAATTGGCAACCGGCCGCTTCAAGAGCCTGTATCTGACGCTTCATTGCCGCAAGATCCGTTGTGTGAGGTGTCGTCATGGACTGCACGCTGACCGGAAATCCTCCGCCCACCGGCAGTTTCCCGACGGTCACAATCTTGCTGATTCTGCGTTTAAATTGATTCATCGTCACAAATTACAATTAGTCACTTTT
This sequence comes from Fidelibacterota bacterium, assembly GCA_016936335.1. Lineage (GTDB taxonomy): Bacteria > Fidelibacterota > UBA2242 > UBA2242 > UBA2242 > B118-G9. Next base: position 15,057 of record JAFGXZ010000362.1, on the reverse strand, counting down.
CTTCACAATAAAATTTCCGATTTATTTCACCGAATAGGGTTTACTCAAGTAATTCCTGGCACTGAGGACCGCACTGCTGCGATTGTCCAGATTGACAGCGTTTTGATACATTTTCACCGCTTTCGGACGCTGGCCTCGCAGATCGTAGACCTGCCCCAGCCGTAAATAAGCGCTGACCAGATCATAATCCATTTCAGAATCAAATTGATCCAGGTACTGTAATAGTTTGGTTTCCGCCCGATCTAAATCACCGATTAACAGTGCCTGACTGCCCTCTAAAAGTCGCAGGCGTTGGATATACTCTATCTTAAAAAAGGGATCCAGGTCGGGCAATCGCTGATTAATTTTATAAAGGTAGGCTTCAATGTTCGGGTTTTCCGTCCGAATACACAATTCGGCATATAAAAAGTTATAATATGGATTATCGGGAAAATCCGTTAATAGCATATCCAGCCAGCGCCGGGCTTCACCATAATCGGCTTCAAAATAGAGATCGAGATACGCCAAAATGCTGCGGGCTTCATAGCGGCTGTAGTTTCCGTGCAAGGCTGCGGTCTCAATCTGTTGCAAGCCATCCTCCTTGGATCCGGAAATCTGCATAATCCACGACGCAATCTGCATAAATCCCGAAGACAGACCAACATAATAATTAAACACCCCAAAGGCGATGGTAATATCGGGATTGTCAGGGCTACCTTTCAGGGCGGATTTAAAATTCCGGATAATGCGGTATCCGCTGACCAAAACACCCAGCCAGTCCTTCTCGGCCAGCAGTACCCGTGCCCGTAAACCGTTGGTCAACCCCATATAATATTTCAAGTCCGGATTGTCGGGAGCCAAAATAAGACGCCGGCGATAATCCAGGATCAAGTCTTCAATGTCTCTCAGCAATTCCCGATTACCGGCTTCATACCCGTATTTACCCTGGTTGAATATCCACTCATTGGCCAGGGCACCAAACGGGGCCAGGGGATGATAGGGTTCATTCTGCGATACCACCATAAACAGGCTGCAGGCCTGTGCGTGCTGCATATTGTTCATGGCTTTGAGGGCGTCCTGAATCCGCGCTTCCTGATACGCCGCCGTTTGAGCCGGAAGCAGCTGAACGAGCAGGATCAGGCTCCCGAAGGATAATATATATTTAAGTTGTTTTGGCATTGATTCACTGAATTCATTTAACGGATACTTAGTAAAATGCCCCAAATTTCGGGGCATTTTTACGGCTGATTTTCCAATGGTCAAATATTCTATTCGATAAAATCGGCTTCCATGAAATCTTCCAGACGAAAGCGACCCTCTTTTTCGAGTTCCCGGACCTTATCGACAATGGATTTCTGAGCTGATTCCACTTTCCGGCGGGGTTGCGGACCCTCCAGTAGCTCCATTTCATCCTCCAGAATAATCTGGGTCCGCTGGGGCAAAGAATTGATGAAGAGTTCCTTGATTTCCTCAGATTGCCCTTTCAGCGCATAGGCCACTTCCGATGCTTCCACGGATTTCAGCACATCGGACAAAACATCGTGAGGCAGTTTCGGTAAATCCTCAAAACTGAAATAGTGGCGTTTTACCTCCTGGACGATATCGGGCGCCTCTTTTTCAAGATGCTCCAAAAACCGTTTTTCATCCTTCGGGCGCATCTGGCTGAGTATTCCGGCCAGGTTCTCACCGCCACCACGATTAAATTCCGAGGCCCGCGGAATAAATGCCGCTTTCTCTTTCAATTCGTTGGCAATACTGACGACACCCTCCAAAGGAATAAAACCCAGTTGACCAATTTCGGTAATTACCCGGGGCTGTACCGTCGGATCAAGGGCTTGGAGAACGGCAACCTGGCGTTCCGTGGGCAGCTGGGCGATTGCCAGGGCCATAATCCGGGGAGTTTCCGTCGCAATCAGATATATCACCTGCTCATTCGTCAGTCTGATCAAAAACTCGAAGGGCTTTTTGGTCTCTTCCGTGGCCGGGGTAAATTTTTCCGATACAAAACTGAAGTAGAATTCTTCCAGAATTTCTTTTTTAACTGCAAAGGGAATTGTGTTTATCGAACTCATCCGCTGACGGACTTTCTGAATCTGCTCCTTGGACATTCCCTTGAAGAGCTGCAGAGCCAGGTTGTTACCTAGAGATTTAAACAGAATTGCGACTTTATCTAAACCGTCGAGATTTTTAAAATCCACCATCTTTTTCTTCCTCCTTAGAATTCCGATTCGCTCTCTTCGGCTTGTTTTGTTTGCCCTAACCACTCATTAATGACTCGCGATGCTGTATCCGGCTGACCTACACTCATTGAAATCACCGATTGCCGGATACCCTTCATCTCCTCTCTTAACGCGGTAGTATCAACCGGGGTGGCCGCAGCCGGTTCAGCAGCTGGCGGAGGAGTTGCCGGGGGTGCTGTCGGAGCGGGAACCGGGGTAACTGCCTGTGGTGCCACAGGTTGAGGACGCGGGCCCATGGGCACCTTTGTTCCGTAGCCCCATTCCATTTCTTGCCGTTTTTGATGAGTACGCCGGTTGACAAGTAATATTATCAATAGAATTAATAATGCCAGAGCAAACAGGGCCAGAATAATGTACAATCCCAGATTGTCCATACGGGCAGCAAATCCCGGTGGCGATGTTTCCATGGCGCTCATTTCAAGATCCTGGAGCCGGCGGTTACTTTCCCGCAACTGTTCTTTAAGGTTGAACAGTTCTGTTTCCCGGGCATTGGCCAAGGCCCGGGTCTGTTCCCGCTGGTCCTCTGAAATTTGAGGTGCATTAAGCTGGGTCTGCAGATCGGCAATCTGTTGACGCAATTCCTGCATTCGCAAGGAATCCCGGACTACGGCTTGACGTTCAGCCCGCTTTTGCTGTTCAATCTTTGTCATGTGTTCCGCGTTCTGCTGACGGCGTTCCAGATCATCTATTTTTTCAGCAATATTTTTCAAGATTATCGCTTCGGCAGCATCCTGATCATCGCGCTTTTTAAAATTAGTGGTCATGACGCTGATGATATCGCCCCGGGCCCGATCATAGTGGGATGCGATGGAAACAACCTGGCGAACATTCTCAATTATTTCGGGGGTCACCCCATCTTCCATAATGATATTGACCTGCTGACGTTTAATCCTTGGTATGGCCATCGATGAGCCCTGAACCTGTTTGGTAACCCGCGTCGGTTCCTGTCGGACCAGATCCGGGGTTGCTTCAGGCACTGCTGTTTCCGACTTGGCTGGTGGACCTTCCTGAAGAGTGGGCGTAGCAGTTACCAGTTCCTCACGAACCATATCTTCAGGAGTTTCAAAACCGGGCAACGGCAATCCCAGGTCTGAAGAGCGGCTTTTCGCGGACTCGCTTTTTGCTTTGTCTTCAGTTGTTGACGATACCGGCGGAGGCGTGCTGCTGACCGGAGCCTGACGAATGCTTTCTTTGGGAGTTTCATAGACAATTTCCGTCTGTTCCGGGGCCGTAAATTCTATTTCAACGGCAACGTCCACAACAAATTTGATATCATCAAGAAGTTTATCCAGGGCATCGGTAATACGCTCCCGAAGACTGTTTTCCAGCATTAATTTTTGTGACAGGTAGGATATCTGGTTGTCCTGAGCTGGAGTCCCTGTAACTGCCAGAAGCAGGATCACACCAATAAGTACCCATTTATTAATACTTCTCCGACTATTGAGCATCGCACTTCTCCTAATTTATTGGATTGTCAGAAAGAATATTTCAACCCGCCGGTTCATAGCCATTCGATCCGGGCTCGAGTTGGCTTCACCAATGGTCGCCCCGGGGGCACGTGGCCGTGTGTCGGCATATCCGATTGCCTGGAATCGCTCGGGTGGAACACCACGGGCAATGTAGTAACGCACTACCTGAGCCGCCCGGGAGGTTGACAATTCCCAGTTCGATGGAAACATGGCCGAACGCATGGGTATGTTATCGGTGTGCCCTTCAATGGCGATCGGATAGGTTGATTTCTTCATCATATCTTCAAACTTATTTAAAATCGAATAGATGCGGGGATTCAGATCGGCACTGCCGACACCAAAGGATATCTCACTGGGAATCTTAATGGCCACCCCCCGCTCGCTGGTTTCCACCTGAATCTGGTCCTGCAAATTTTCATCTTCAATGACTTTAACGACATCGGTGTAAATTTCCGCCAGAGAATACTTTTTGGCTTTGGTCTTTTTCCCCAGGGCTTGCCCTACAGAATCACTAAACTGCTCCAGTTTGACCGGATCGATGGTGGACATGGAAAAGAGCAGGACAAAGAATGTCATCAGCAGCGTCATCATATCACCGTAGGTCAATAACCACGGTTCTGCTTCTTCGCCGACTACGTCTTCTTGCAAGTTCTTCTTTTTTCGTTTGACTTCTTCGGCCATAAAACCTTATTCCTCGGGTTTTTTCCAGTCGCGAGGTCTCAAATAGGAGTTCAGTTTTTCCCGGACAATCAACGGGTGCTTACGGGCATGAATCAATAATGCGCCTTCTATCAACATCTGTTGCATGGTTGTTTGTTTTTTAATCCTGGTTTCAAATTTCTCAGCCATCGGATTAAAAAACATATTCGCCAAAATTGTTCCGTAAAACGTAGTGATTAAGGCAGCGCCCATTCCTGCCCCCAGCACTGACATCGGATCATCGCCACCACCAGCCATATCGGCCATGCCATAAAGCATCACCACCAGACCGATCAGGGTTCCGATCATCCCAAAGGCCGGTGCGTATTTTCCCATGGTTCGCAAAACATTGGCTTCGCCTTTTTCCCGCAATATCCGGTTCTCAATCCGAGTTTCTAAAATCTCCCGGATTTCGTCGGGATTATAGCCATCCACGACCATCTGGAGACCATCACGAAGGAAGAAATTATTCACGCTGCCTAGGGATTTTTCCAGTTCCTGCATGCTTTTGCGGGCAATCGGCGCCAGTTCCACAATCGCTTCGACTTCAGCCGGCATATTGATTTTCTGTGTTTTAAATACGGCAATCGTCGAACGCAACAATCCAAACACATCCTGTAAGGAAAAACTCAATAGAGTCGCGGCGAATGAACCGCCGGCGACAATTAAAAAACTGGAATAACTGACAAATACAATAAAATTGGGAGTTAATTGATAAATTCCTAGTACAATCAGACCAATACCGGCAAAAATACCCAATAGACTTGCAATATCCATAAATTAATCCTTTATTCCTTTTGGCTTGATCCTGCGCTCCGTAAACGGTTTTCATTCAAAGCTCTTAGGATATTCCGAACATCATCGTATTCCGGGTCAATCCGTAGCGCCAGATTCCAGTTGATCGTCGCTCTGTCAATATCACCCAGTTTGTAGTAAATAGAACCGCGACGGGCATATGCCAGCGCCAGATTTGAATTCAGGTCTATTGCGGCCTCAACTTCCTGCAGCGCTTCACGATAATCACCGGCATAAAAATACCGCAGTGATCTGGAAAGGTGTTTTAAGGCCATATTAATATTCTGTTCCATGGCATGTTTGGCCAATTTAGCCGAACGCACCGAATCTTCCAGTACCGCCGTTTTCTGTCGCAATTGGGCAACCTCACTGGTCAAATACTTTATTTCAGATTCATAAACTTTCAGGGAATCTTTGAGCTTTGCAATCTCGTAGTCAGCGGCTTTCAGAGTGGAATCCAGCTTTGTCGCAAATTGTTCTTCCATGTCCAGGATCAGTTGCGTTTCTTCATCTACCATGCCCTCTAAACGGCGACGCCGGGCACTTTCCGGTTTTACCCGGGGAATCCGAAAGTCCAGGCCAATATTCAGGCTCGGGTAATCCCGAACCGTCGCAAGACTGAAATCTTCAGCAGCAAAGTTATAGAGTTTAACCAGGTTATTGACGCCCAGTGTTAAATTATAATCCTTGGTGAACGGTATCCGGACACCGGCATTGATACCACCACCGTCAAATTCGCCAATAAACTCGATCCCGCCCCGATCGGCCATGATGCTGGTATGCAGCAGAACTCCGGCAAATACTCCCGCACTGGTTGCTGAATCACTGCCGAACCCGGTTGCCAGACCCCCGGTACCAAAGCCCATATACGTATATAAATTGCTGTTTTCGAACTGTTTCTCATTACTGATCACACCAAACAAAGACAGAGTCTTTGTATCGATATTCAATTCCTTGTCCCCCTGCTTCAGAACCAGATCATGAACTCCTGCCGAAAAACTGATATCGCCGTAAACAAACAGGCGTTTTTGAAAATGTAGGCCGAATTCAACCGGCGGACTGGCGCCAAGTCCTTGAATTGAAGTAATCCCGACTTTAAATGTATTTGACAGATCCGTCTCGAAAAATACACCCCGGGTGATCAATGTGTCCACGAATCCATAGATATCCGTGCTGATACCGGTTCGAAAAACATAGGGGGTTCTGTAAATACTGCTTGTCGGTATTTTCATCATGAAACCCGGTTTTGTAAACGCTACCCGGGTGATCTGTCCGGAAAGGGAAACAGATAACATCACACATATTACAATCAGGATATAACCACGTTTTATCATTAATTCATACTCCGTTTTGGTCTCAATCCATGGTACCCAATCGCTTCAGCTCCAGATCCGCCAGCTTTGCCATCTGGCCTTCCGGAAATCTTCTGAGAAGCCGTTTCAAAAAAGTCGTCGCCATTTCTTTATTGCCTATCTTTCGATAGGTAACCGCTGACAGAAAAAGTGCGTCATCCAGATTTTCACAAAGGGGATATTCCATTACTTTTTTCAGATATTCCAGCGCCAGATATTCATCCTTCAAATGGATATAACAATTGCCGATCCAGAAATAGGCGTCACCGATCTGCGCACCCGGCAGATCACTATCGATACACTTGACAAAATAATCCACTGCAATCGGATAATTCTTCGCCAGATAGGCATTATTGCCCTTCTGAAAAAACCGCTCACCCTCTTTTTTCGAATAAATCACCCGGGGATTCCCCAGTGCTGCATAGGGTGACCGGAATACCTGGTGTTTAAGTCGCTGGTTTTCCACTTCCAGTGAATCGACAATCCGCCGTAAAGTCTGCATCTGTATTTTCGTTTTATCAAAGAATTGAGAAAAAGCCAAAGAGAGGGAGTCTATCTGGTTCTGTACGTGAACCAAACTTGGGTTAGCAACGCCAATGCCTTTAAGGGGGGCAGACTCCCTCGCTGGCTCAATCTTAATCCCTAAATCATACATAAAGTCTTTATTGATTTTCACTCGACTACTATCGGCATTCTGAGCTAATATAACGAAGGGAATAACAAGCATAAGTACAATTCGAATCACGTTTTCATTCAAAACTTTTCTTGAGTTGTCAAATATTGCTGCGCTTTCCCCAGTAATTCACTGTCAGGAAACTGCTTTTCCAGCTGCTTAAAGGCACTTAGCGCCTGGGATTGTTGCTCCATTTTCAGGTAGCTCATGCCAATTTTAAACAGCGCTGCATCGGCTTTATTGCCGTCTCCCAGTGGTCCGACTTTTTTAAATTCCTCGATTGCCCGGGAATATTTTTCCTGGGAATAGAGGTTTTCACCAAGCCAGTACTGGCAGTTATCGGCCAAAGGGTGCCGCTGGCTCATTGCCAGCAATTTCCGAAATCGTTCAATGCTGGCTGGATAATCCCGGTCAAAATATAAATTTAACGCTTCGTTATACAGTGTCCGGTACTCCGAATCATCCACATCGGGAACCGCTGATACAGTATTTTCAGGCACTGCGTCACTGGCCTTTATAGATTCCAATATCTCGTCAGTAAGGGCTTTGTCTTCATCAAAAGCGGTCACGATCATCTTGAAATTTTCAACCTGATTCTGCTGTTCTCTCAGTGAATCAATTTCCACCTGTTTAGTGAGCAGGGAATCCTGAAGTCGCTTATTGTACGTTTTTAACTTTTCAATTTCGTCACGAATAGTTTGCAATTCACCATCATGGTTACTGAGATTCGACTGCAGTTCAAGAACCTCGACATTTTTCTCATTGAGTTCAGCTTTTTTTTCAGAAATGTCGATCAGTGTCGAATCGGTCTGTGCAAAACCGAGGGAACCAATCAGAATTCCAAAACAGATGATTTTGATGCCCGACATTCCCATTATTTATACTGCTCCCACTCGATGGTGTAGGAATAACCAATAAAGCTACCAAAATTTTTCGGAATAATCAGCTCAAATTTTCCGGTCGCTCCGGGAAGCAGGGAATTATTGGTAGTAATCCCGGAATCCTCGAAGGTAAAATAGGTTCCCTCCACAAAGGCTGTGCGGGTTTTGGTATCACCACTCCAATTTTTGCGAAAAATAAAATTGACCTTCACGAAATCCGCTCGCCGGGCACCAATATTTTTCACCTCGCCGGAAAAAATGGTATTACCGGAAGGATCCTTTCGTTCGTTGATATTCCCGACAAGGACACAATTGGGCATTTTTGTACTGCTTTCGGGCACCTGAGCCGGCTCGCCGCTTTTAGAAACATAGGGCGCCCGGGGAACCTGAGGATAGTTACTTTTTTGAACATCACTGGCCAGCTCCTCGGGAATATATTTCTGAGCCGGTTCTTCGGGCACATTGGTAATAACCCGGACAATCGACGCTTTTTCAAGAACCAGGTATCCTATTAGGGTCTCGACCTTTACAATCTTGTCATCCTGGTAAATGATTTTTCCATAGATTGAAGTACCGTTATCAGTGATAATTTCCTTATCGTACATGGCTAACGGATTCATCCACATCTGGCTGTTGGCCTGCAGATCTTCAATCTGGGATCGCAGATGCTTCAGCTCGGCGGAGAGTTTTTTTACTTCAAAGGTCAGTTCATTTACCACATAATCCTTATCAGCAGCGCTGCTCCGAGCCGGAGCGGCAGCCACTGTCTGGGGCTGATTTACAGCGCCACTACCGGTAGCTGCACCAGGCGTAACAGGTGTTTGCTGCTGCATTTGGCTCGTCGGTTGAGCCGATTGAACTAACTCCGTTTCACTCTTGTCTGCGGTTTTACTGCCGAAGAGGCTGCACCCTTGCAAAAGAGGAAATACAAGAAAGGCCACAAAAAATATTTTGGTTTTCATAATCCCACACCTTCGGGTATAAAGTGTCTAAAAAGTTACGGTTGACACTATGGCGTTGCATTCAGAAAAATATAGTCTTCATATCGGGAGAATGTCAAGGAAAAAATAATGAAAATAAGCAAGTTAGACAGATGACTTAAATTGTTAATTGAAGTACCGCTCAACACCTTTTACCTTTCCTTTTCAAAAATATCCGCACCGGTTTTGGAATCAGTGTTCATTTACCTCTGAATCGGGTAACGCAGGGTTGCGGCGAGATGGCCGTATTTCTCCATCGGCTGCCGAATAAACTGAATATCTACTCCCTGCAGCAAAGCATTGTGTAACATATGTTCAATAATATTTTGGGTACGCTCTAAAGGACCACCATGTTCGGGACATTCCACCTGGGGTGATAAATCCATATAAGGGCAGTGCCGGCAAAAAACACCTTTACGCTGATAACTCTCATAAATCAACAGGGTATCAATCCAGTTTTCCCGCAATTTTGGCAAAATCGCTTCAATACCTACTACAGCCCGATTGGTCTCTTTCCGGTTACTGAAATCTTCCAGTAATTTTTCTTCAAATTTCAGGCGCGCATCCTTGCTGGCTTTATGAACTTTTTCAAACACATCATTCAGAGGCGCATGGGGTTCAATATCCACGACAGCGGTGACTTTCGTTCCGACATAATCATGCAGATATTTCCGGAAATCACCAATAGACTCCCGGTGACCACCCAACACAATCCAGTTAAATCCATGACTTTTATTCAGATCGAACATCTTCTGGGATACCTCTTTGTAATGCTGGACAACGCCCTGATGAATATTACGCTCGACTTTGCGCTCCTGCCGCCCTCTAAAACCACCCACCTTGACCGACTCAGGTGCATTGTCGCTGACACTGTACAATTCTTTAAAATCACCCAAGGACTGTTCAAAAATACGGGCTTTCGATTTATCAATTAGCAGAACCGCATACCGGCTGTAATCACTGAAAAGTTTGGATAACTGATAGATATAAGGTTTTGGCTGAATAACCAACTCGTTTTCCAGAGGATTTTTAAGGTTAATCACTTTCCAGAAACCGGTTCTGCTCTGACTAAAACATATCGAGCTGATATATTTCGAGCTATCCAGTTCGAGATCAAACCAGGTAATTATTTTCTCAAAGTCATCCAGGATGGATTTTTTCTCCGATTCGGTCAAGTGGTTAAAATAGGTTGTGTTCTTTTTGTACCGAATCATCTTTTTCAGTTCTACAATGTGGGTTTTGTGATTTCCATTTTTAAAATCGACCGTAAAATAAGCACTGGTAACCGGGTAATCATTCTGGGAAAAATGAACCAACTCTTTGACGACTTCGTTTTTAATCATGGTCACTCCTCAATTATTTATTATGATGATTAATTTGATAATCATAAACCAATGATGTTAGATAGGCAAATATTTGTCCAGAAATCTCCAAAAGAACCCTTTCCCTTTGGGCTCTGTTGCTGGCACTTCTGCTGAAAATGGTTTGTTCCGAAGAAAATCTGGATGTACCACAAATATTAGATAAGAAATATTTTAGTAATTATCAATAGATAACTGCATAATTGATAAAAATAATCTGGAATTAATGCTTCCAGCGGCCAAAGTTACCGATTAGTAGTTTTATCATCGTCAAGCCAGTGGACTTCCTGTGTTAAATCCAAAATTGCAGCAAAGGGATCGTTCTGACTGCCATTACGTGCCGGGATCATCAGACATCGAGATGTTTTTCCCACATCCAAGCTGCCCACTTCTTTGTGAAATCCAATGGCATAGGCTCCATTCAAGGTTGCGAATTTCAGAGCAGTTTCAGAATTGACACCGCTCTGATTGACGCATTCAATGATGTCTTTCCGAATATCCAGATCTCCGGAAAGAGTTTTACTTTCCGTCCCCATACAGATATTCACACCTTTGTCCAGGATTCGTTTCACCGGAGTCGGTGTCAGGTTCAATGTGGTCGAACTACGCGGGCAAATACAGACATTCACCTTGGCTGGCGTGTTTTTAATCAGGTCTATATCCATATCACTAAGCCGGTTCATGTGGATCAGAATATTATGTCGAGCATAGTAACGATTGCTAAAAAAATATTGAACCGGTGTGACCCGCGGCGGATTCCATGAATAATCAAAATCATTCTTGGATAGAAGGTACTGTCTGGCCGGCCCTTTTCCACTTATCAAAAATTCAATTTCATCTTCAGTCATGCTCATATGGATCGCGATATGTCGCTCATGAATACTAATGTTCTTGAATAGGTCCGGTGACAATTCCCAAGGGGAAGACATTCCTAGATGATTGGTGATTCGGTTCATTGGAGCAATCCGGGCAATTTGTTCCTGCATGGTTTTAAAAATAATTGCGGACTCAAAATTTTTAAATCCCTTGGTTTCATGAAATACCCGCGCAAAAACATGCTCGTCTTTAAGCAACTTGGCCGACAAACCATCAGTTGAAAAATCGCCCAACGCAATTGTCCCAAACCGATTACTTTCCTCAATATTCCTGCTGATTATCTCGGTACGCTGTTCCACATTTCGGTTTTCCCAGTTTGCGGCGCTCTGGTTCAAATAACTATAATATCGCTGAACCGGTTCGGTAAACGGTTGCTGCTCGAGATGGGTATGAACATTGACAAAAGCGGGAAAAATGACGGTATCTTCCAAATCAATCAGTGTTTCTGGAATATCATCCTGAAAGTCTTCATAGGCTCCAATCGCCAGAATTTTTTCATGATCACAGACGATAATACCATTTTCAATCGGCGGAGCCGACATGGGTAACAACCAGCGAGCCCGATAGGCTTTGACATTTTGTATATTTGAATCGTTGATCAAACTTCACTCCCTATATTATATCACTAAGACAAGTAACAGAAAAATATAAACGGGCTGCCCACAAAAACAAGAAAATATAGTTGTATATTAAGGAATATTTTAGTAACATAGGCGATTTTTTTGTAACATTGTGATAAACTTCACCTCTAAATTTAAAAATATTGTTTATTATTGTCATATAATTTTTAAGGATTTATAATGAGTTTTAAAACATATAAAATAAAACGCTTAAGAAAATTTCTGATCACCGGAATGCTGTTGGCAATCCTTTTTTCACCCAGGATCAAGGATTACGCCATGTCCTCTCCCGTTTCAAATTCACAACCGATTCTTTTTTCTCACTACAGCAGCCTGTTTAATCACCTCGAGCAGGCTGGTTTTAAATTTGAAGATATCCGGGAACTGTTTCAGGATCCCCGGGTTGAGTACTACAACGATATCGCATTCAGCATGTACCAGCCTCCAACCATGGATAATTACAGCAGCATTTACTTTCATACCGATAACGAGGCCTATGAAATCGATGAGTTCATCAACCGCTATGGTGAACAGCTGAAAGAAGCAGAACACCGTTACAATGTCGATCTGGAAGCCATTGTTGCTGTGCTTTTTGTGGAGACAAAAATCGGTAAAATAGTCGGTAAATACTCGGTATTCAATGTCCTGAGTTCACTGGCAGTTGCCGACAGTCCGGAATCTCTGGCCCGGATTGAAAATCATGTCAATGAACAGTATCATTATCTTAATTACGACGAACGTCAGAATCTGATTCATAATTATCAGGAACGGGCAATTCGCAAAGCCTTCTGGGCCAGAACTGAGTTTGGCAGCCTAATGCAGCTGCATTTTGACAGTCATATTGACATCAACGAGCTTCCCGGTTCCTATGCCGGTGCTTTTGGTTACCCGCAGTTCATGCCCTCCAATGTTACCCGCTATGGAATTGACGGTGATAATGACGGTAAAATTGATCTTTACAACTACACCGATGCAATTATGAGTGTTGGTAATTTTCTCAGTAAAAAAGGATGGACCGAGGATACTGATCGCCAGCATCGGGCTCTCTTACGATACAATAATAGTCGCGCTTATGTTGCGAATGTGCTGGAGACGGCTAATTCCATTCGGGAAGATCTGGGCCTTACCGGCCAAATCGACCCCTCGTTATAAAATTCTGAGGAATAAAACTAACCTCAAGCGGCCCCGGATCAAAATGGACCGCAAAACTGTCAGCCTCCGTAATAATCCTTAAATTAATATCAGAATCGGTAGCACCCTGAATAGATAATATATCCGGTCTTTCCGGCTGGGGTTCTGCCCAGACGGATACAGTGTTATCCCCAAAACTTAGATGCCGAATTCCATGCCGGTCCGACCGGCTTATCCGCCAGTTCAGCAGATCATTGGGTGCATCCACTGAAAATCCCAAGATATTTTCGATAAGCATGGATATCGGGCCATGACCGGAGAAACTGATATGATCCGGCTGACAGTAGTTTTGAGCATCCCAGCGAGTACCGGGCGTTGCCTCTTCCGGTGCGTAAAGTTCCCAGATGTTACCCATTAATTCACTGTTCAACTCCGGGCTTTCTTCATCACTTACCAAATCAAATTCCCGGTAAACACTGAGCATATTATTCAGATGGTTTTGGGCGGCTTCACGGGCAAAATCTTCCTGACCATAGCGCAGTAATCCCTGAATTATCATATAATTGGTAATGCCCCACACACCGCCACGCCAGTAAAACCCCCGGGGATCATAATCCGATTCCCGGGCTGAAACACTTGGAAACCGATGAATCAGGCCAAAATCACTGGAATCCTTCAGATGTTCGATCAGGTTTATCGCTTCGGTCGGGTCTGGAATTCCAGCCAGCAGCGGCCAAAAACCAGTGATCGTACGAATCTTGGTAATTTTTCCTTCATTGGTTATATCGTAAAAAAAACTAGAATCCGGCACCCACATTTTTAATCGGATCGCACTACTTATTTCGGTATATTTGCGACCGTAATACTGGTGTTTTTCCGGCAAATCTAATATTGCTGCAATCTGTCTCAGCTGATCCGCAAACAGGGCCATCTGGGCTGACAAATCGGTCCAGCCACCGGACTCGACATAACCTCGGGGAAGGTTCATCATCCCGGATCCGATTGGAGTATTATAGTAGAGATCGGATGCCTCATATTTTCCTCGGCAATACCGATCAATCCAGTAAAAGTATTTTTCCAATACAGGAAAAACTCTTTGCAACCGTATTGTATCGGCAGACAGTGTAAAGTATTTCAGTTCAGCCCACGCAAACAGGGGCGGATGAATCATGGGGTCAAGAAGGGTAGGCAGATGCAGAGGATCACCGGAGTGAATGATGTACGCCCGGGCGATAAAACCGTCGGAACGTTGCTTTTGATAAAAAAGATCCAAGCTTTCCATGACGGGATACTCACGATAACCAAACATTGAAAACAGAGACATCGATAAAGTTGACCATTGATCAATGACATTTTTATCCTCAGTATTCAGATATTTTGCAGGAAAGTGATTCCGGCGGTTACCTCGCATCTGTGCCTGATTGATCAGGCTCCAAGCTTCCCAGTAGAGGTCGACCAATTCCCGATTATCCTCTAAAATCGGCTCCGGCAAACGGCTTTGAGAAACTGTCGGACTGCAACCGAAAATCACGAATTGAATTATTGTGACTACCAGTATGAAAGCAATTACCTGGGTTCGGGCGGCTTTTCTTTCAGCAGATCTTCTTCTGACCATAAATTAGTGATCGGTTCATTTAAAAAGTTCGTATAAGTTTCCCGGGCTTTTTCCAATTGACCCGCACCGGCGTAGGTTTTTGCTAATATTAAACGGTAGCGCTGAACATCGGGGCTAAGGGCTACTGCTTGTTCCAGATAGGGTATCGCTTCGGTATACCGATTGAGTTCAAATAATAGTTTTCCATGATAGTACAGGGGGTGCGGATGCTTGGGAAGAAGCTCCAGTTGCTTCTCTGAAAATTGTAAAGCCTTATTCATTTTTCCGGATTTGCGATTGCTTTCGGCCAGAATAAAATAGGCATCGACCTGATTGCGGTCAATCTGCAAAGCGGCCTTGCTGTAATACGCAGACTTGACCGGATTATCCAGATAGAAATGATAAAT
>JAFGXZ010000361.1 GCA_016936335.1 Fidelibacterota bacterium | reverse complement strand
GAATTCGCAAGAAAATTTGGGCTGGATGTTATTGAAGTGATCTCCGGTGGTGATATTTCAAAAGAAGCCTGGACTGGCGATGGAATACTGGTTAATTCCGGAATTCTCAATGGTTTAAATGTTGAAGCCGCAGTAAAGAAAATTATTGACTGGCTGGAGGAGCATCAGGTTGGAAAAGCAACAATTCAGTTCAAACTGCGTGATTGGGTATTTTCAAGACAGCGGTACTGGGGTGAGCCATTTCCATTGAAATTTAACGAAAAAGGCGATGTAATTTTATTAGATGAAGATGAATTGCCATTGGTTTTACCAGAAGTTGAAAAATATGAACCAAGCGGTACCGGTGAATCGCCGCTGGCAAATGTTACTGATTGGATTGATTTCAGAGATGCAAAAACAGGGGAGAAGTACTCACACGAAACCAATACCATGCCGCAATGGGCAGGATCTTGCTGGTATTACCTAAGATATATCGATCCCAATAATAATCAATCTGCCTGGGATCCGAAAAAAGAGCAATATTGGATGCCGGTGGATTTATATATCGGCGGAGCTGAACATGCTGTTTTGCATCTGTTATATGCCCGTTTTTGGCATAAAGTATTGTACGATCTCGGCTTTGTCAGCACATCTGAACCTTTCCAGAAATTAATCAACCAGGGAATGATTCTTGGTGAAGACGGTGAAAAAATGAGCAAGTCACGGGGAAATGTCATTAATCCTGACGAAGTCATTGAAAAATTTGGTGCCGATAGTTTCAGAATGTACGAGATGTTTATGGGGCCTTTGACTCGGACAAAACCCTGGAGTACTTCCAGTATCGACGGCATTTACCGGTTTTTAAACCGGACATGGAACTTATTTTTTAATGAAAATAATCAAATGAATAGTGATATTCAGGATATTGATCCTGACCAATTAATACTCGTATTATTAAATAAAACTATTTACAAAGTAACCAAAGATACAGAGAATCTTCACTTTAATACGGCAATTTCACAATTCATGATTTTTATCAATGAAATCATCAAACTTGAAGTAAAACCGTTATCTGTTCTTAAGACATTTATTCAGTTATTGAATCCCTATGCGCCGCATATTACAGAAGAAATTTGGAGAAGACTTGATAATAAAGAAGAACTATCCTACATTGAATGGCCTGCATGGGATGACAAGTACCTGAAAGAAGACAATGTAATGATGGCGGTTCAGATCAACGGAAAAGTTCGGGGAAATTTTGAGATCGAACGAGATTCCGATGATGACAATTGTATTTCCGCAGCAAAAGATATTGAAAACGTTAAACGATTTCTGGAAGGCAAACAAATAATCAAGAAGTTTGTTGTAAAAAATAAGATCGTCAGTTTTGTAATTAGATAACACTAAAAAGAGAAGGGTGATCCAGATAAATTGGTCACCCTTAAAAATAGTATTAATAGTTTACATAATATATCTTATGTATAACACTAAATAACTTATATTCATTGTATATAACAACTTGAGTTCTTACTGTTGATCTTTAATTTTATAAAATTCACTGTTAAAAAAATCAGGTACGTGCCTGTAGTTTTGTAATTCTATAACTGTGTCTTCCGAAATATTTTGGATCAATGACGCGATTGATCTGATTTTTTGATCAGAAATAATTGTTTTACTGATAATCGTGATGCTGTGCTTCCCCGGTTTATCAGTAACCATTTGATATCGGTTGTACAATAATGATTTTATAGACTCAATCATAAAACTATTCGGGTTTATTATTGTATAAGAGAAATTTGTTTTATTAAGGTAATGTCTGAAAATATGTTCAACATATGGAAAATGTGTACAGGCTAAAACCAGAAAAAAAGTTGAATAGTTACTCTTTAAAAATTGCAATTCAACCTTTTTTATACAATTCTTGATAATGGATTTTACCTTTAAACCTTCATAATCATCTTCAATTGCAGTCACTAAATCTGTACATGGAATGGTTAATAATTTGCTGAAACTAACCTGATATTTTTGATAATAATTTCTGTGAACATTCGAATCAATCGTTGTTTTTGTTCCTATAATTGCCAGTAGTGCGTTTGAAACAGTACTATGATATTGAAATACTTTTTCTGTTCCAAACTCAATGATATCAATTACTTTACTTTTAATAGCCGAATAAATTTCAGTTTGATTAAATAGAACACTTAGCGTATTGCAAGCAATGACGATGATATCAGGATTCAGTTTCTGATTAATATTGGCAAGAAGATCATTAAAAATATTGATTTTTACGTTTTTATCTGAGATGGAATTATAACCATATTTTTCGTCAGGAAGTCCGTTAATAAAAATTATTTCAACTATTTCTGTAGAAAATAGCGATTTTATTGACTCGTATATTTCAGCGGCAATCCCTAAACCGCCAAAACCTGAGTCAGTTACAACAATTTTCATTGAAGTAGCGATTATTTTTGGAAAGGTTTATTAAGAAAGAATTTGATAAATTGGGCAATAAAATCCACAGCCGGCTCAATTAGATCATCATTCAATATAAAATCACTGCTATGTGAACTGCCACTGCCCTCCGTCCCGACCTGAAAATACAATCCGGGAACATTTCTAAGATAATAAGCAAAATCATCAGCGCCCATGGATGGTTTTTCCATTTCGATAAGTCGTTCGTCATATCCATTATCTTTGCAGAACCGTACAAGATCGGAATACATCGCAGGATCATTGACGATTGCAGGTGTACTGTTTGGAATATCTAGGTTAATTTGACATTTATATAAAGTCGCAAAATTTGCACTGAATTCTCGAATACTTTTCAGGAGAACGTTTAACACATCATTATCAAAATTTCGGAGAGTGCCGGTCAGCGATACTTCTGATGGAATTATGTTATGATATTGACCACCATGAATGCTACCAAAAACCAGGGTAAAATCATCCCGGCTGTCAATAATCGATTTTAAATATCCGTTTAACTGGCTGATATACAGTGCTGTTATACGAATCAGATCAACCGTATCATGGGGTCGAGATGTATGTCCGCCGGGACCACCAAATTTTAATTTGAGCAGTGTTGAAGAAGCACAGGCTGTACCCTGCTTAATTGCGATCTCGCCGATTTTGAACCGAAGATCTACATGGACCGCTATAATCCCAATCATTGTATTAAAAAGTGGTTCTTTATGAATATGTGAAGCGCCATCAGGATAAGTTTCTTCAGCAGGTTGAAATAGAATTCTCAGTCTACCATTCAATTCATCGGAATGTTGTGAATAATATTTTGCTAATCCCACACCAATCGCTGTATGGAAATCATGACCACAGGCGTGCATGACACCGTCATTTTTTGATTTGATTGAATGTCCCGTATTTTCAGTAATCGGAAGGGCATCAATATCCGCCCTAAATCCAAGCATCGGCATCTCCCCTGTTCCCACATCCACGTAACCGCCGGTATCAAGAGTACTAAAAGGCTTCAGGTCAAGATTCCAGGACTGAATCTTTTCCCTGATATATTTTGTCGTAGCGTACTCTTTATAGGACAATTCAGGATGTTCGTGAAGCCAACGACGTGCACTAATTATTTCATCTAAAAAGGGATTGTTGATTTTTTTCATAATTGAACGTTAAACCGTCACTTTCATCATATCAGGAATTGCGTTTGTATATACATTTTTCACATCATCAAGAGAAATATCAATCGATTCATTCATTTTCAATCGATTATTGTCCTTTACGCGGCCAATTGTAAAACACGGTACAATATTTTTTGCGGCAATTCGTTCCATATCCAATAAATGGTTTTCCGAAATCGACAGTATAATTACTGATTGGGTTTCGCCAAAAAAGATTTCGTCGTCTCGCAATTTACGGGAAATATAAATTGAAGCACCCATCGGTCGATCAGGGTTATTGATACAGGATTCTGCAATTGCAACTGCTAAACCGCCATCAGAAATGTCATTAGCTGAATTGACGATTCCGTTGCGGATTGCTTCCAGACAGGCCTTATGGACCCGTTTTTCAAAAGTCAGATCAATCGTTGGTGTATCTCCGGTAACTAAATTGTGGATGACTTTTAAATATTCACTACCCCCCAATTCTCCTTTAAGTGTTCCCAGCATAATAATAAAATCACCATCGTTCTTGAAATAGGCTGTTGTAATGTGGTCCAGGTTTTCAATAAGTCCGACCATACCGATAACCGGTGTCGGATAGATTGCCCCATCAGGGGATTCATTGTAGAAGCTGACATTGCCGCCTGTTACCGGAGTATTGAATGTCCGACAGGCGTCACCCATTCCGAGAATTGCCTGCTTGAATTGATAATAGATTTCCGGATCGTAGGGATTTCCAAAATTTAAACAATTCGTTATAGCAATCGGTTTTGCTCCGGTACAGACAACATTTCGGGCAGATTCAGCTACTGCAATGGCGCCACCACGATAGGGATTCAGGTATGTGTATCGTCCGTTTCCGTCGGTTTTAGTTGCAATTGCCTTATTTGAACCTTTTATTCTAAGAACTGCTGCCGAGCCGCCCGGTGGAATCACTGTATTTGTTCGGACGGTATGATCATATTGACGGTACACCCAGGATTTATCCGCAATTGAATGTGATGCCATAATTTTCAGCAAAGCATCATTATAATCTTTTGGTTCAGGAATTTCCTTCAGGTCAAAGGCGTGTAATTTATTCAGGTATTCCGGTTCTTTTGTCTCACGTAAATATACAGGAGCACCGCCACCCAATGCCAGATGCCATGCCGGAATTGAACCAACCTGTTTTCCATTCATAAAGAGAT
>JAFGXZ010000360.1 GCA_016936335.1 Fidelibacterota bacterium | reverse complement strand
CAGGAAGAACCGGAAGTTGAAATTGAAGACATTCCTTCGTTTACGAAAGATGCAACGTATGAGATTGCAGGGACCTTAAATGAAGAGTGCAGTATTATTATTAATGAAGCAAAAATACCTGTCAGTGGCCTTCAGTTTACAAGCAGTTTCGCTTTAAAAGAAGGTGATAATTACCTGGAATTAACGGCAGAAGATCTGGCCGGAAATCAGGCTGTTATCGAAATTGAAATTTTCCGCGATACAGAGAAACCGAAAATCCTGAGTGCAGCAATCGTTCCTCAACAGGTCAAAGGCGGTGAACTAATCCAAATTAAGGTTGCCAGCCGGGACGATGGTGTTGGTCTGGCGCGTAATGGAAAATTTAACCTGGGAATCAGTGGTGGCAATCAAAGTTTTTCAGGAATTCTGAGTTTAAGCTCCGGTGGGAATTATACAGGGACCTTAATGATCCCGCCGGGGGTCCAGGGACAACTGATTTTTAATGAACTTATTATTCAGGATTATCTGGGGAATCAGGCAGACTATCCGAAATAAATAGGACAGAGGGGGATTAATCTCTTGAATATTAAAAAAATATTTAGACCATCACTTCTGAAAAAATTCCTTATTGCATTCTTTATCGTCACAATGGTACCGTTGAGTATTGCGGAATATTTTACAATGAAAAAAGCAGAAGACGAGCTGAAAAGTGTTTTAAATGAAGAATACTATCTTATTATCGATCAGCTGCGCCGGACTGTTGATGAAGTATATATTGGCAACTGGTTATCGAATTTAAAAACCACCGCAGAATTCATTGAAAACGATCCGTATATAACGTCAGAACTGATCAATTCGCTCCTGAATGCCAAACTTAATCAAATTGACGAATTAATTGTATTGATCCTTAAATTGTCAGATTCCGGTGAACAATTATCCACCATGAAAAGTGAACAGGTCGTGGAATTGTACAACCAGGATCCGGAAAAAGTTGCAGAGCTCATTCAATTTTCGGGGGAGATGAGCAGTCAGAATTTTACTATTCGTGCTCCTGTAATTCTGCCAAACAGTAAACAATTGTTTTTACCAATCGAAGTACCAATCCAATGGGAAGACGGCCAAAAAGCAGTCCTGCGGGGTGTATTTAATCTGAATTCAATTATAAATTTCATTTCATCGGAAATATCCATCGGAGCCCGGGAACTTTACATTGTTAATGAAACCGAAGAAGTTGTGTTTAGTAACAATGACCGTTTTGCATCCGGCGATACTCTGCTGTACCCGATTATGTCGATGGTAAAAAGCAGTCTCAGTGGTGAAACCCGGATTTCCAAGATCGAACCCTTTAGCTATAAAAACGTTGGATATCTGAGTAATTTTGCCGTTTCGCAGTACGTCAAATGGGGTATTATTGTAGCCGACGAATCCAGCCGGGCTTATGCGATGGTTGAAGCAGCCAAGCGGGATATTGTAAAATGGGTCGGTCTGGCAATTATGCTCAGCGTGGTATTTTCAATATTTTTTGCGCGATCCTTTTCCGGAGCAATGCGCTATATGACCATGATTGCAAAAAAAATCGGTGGCGGTGAATTTGACGTGCAAGTCAATGTTAATTCAAAGGATGAACTGGGGCAGCTGGGAGAGTCGCTGCAGGAAATGGCCGTCAGCCTTGGCGAGGCTGTTAAGGTCAAAGAAGAACTTTTTGCAATTCAGGCAGAGGTAAAAATCGCCAGTCGGATTCAGCAATCGATTTTACCGGTCGGCGGGCCAAACCTGGATGGACTTGGATTTGGCGCCCGTTATATTCCCATGGAAGGCGTCGCCGGTGATTTCTATGATTTCCATGTGCTGGAAAATAACTGTGTTGGCGTTCTGGTTGCTGATGTTTCCGGGCATGGTATTCCGGCGGCTATGATCAGTACAATGGTAAAAGTGACCTTTTCGCAGCAGAGTAGCATTGGTGCCGACGCCTCGAAAGTACTGAATGAAATGAACCGTTTGTTAGCGGGAAAAATGGAAGACCAGTTTTTAACGGCAATGTATCTCTATGTTGATATAGCGAAGAAAAACCTGGTCACGGCAGATGCAGGTCACTGTCCGTTGTACATCTGGCGGAGAAAAGACAAAGAGATGATTCGGGTGAAACCGAAAGGGATGATTATCGGGTTTATGCCCGAAATCAATTGCCCGATTGTGGAAACAAAACTGGAAGATGGTGACCGTTTGGTCATGTACACCGATGGTATTGTTGAAGCGGCGAATCCGGAAGGTGAGCTGTTTAATGACGACCGACTAATTAATCTGATTAGTACTCATCAGGATGTGGCGCCGGAGGATTTCATCGATATCGTCGTCGCTGAATTAAAGAAATGGGTCGGTGAAGATAAAAAGACATTTGAAGATGACCTGACCATGGTGGTAATGGATATAGGGAAATATTAAGTCGGGACATTTCCGATTACTGAAAGTTTAACTAAAGGTACGTTTATGAAAATTTTAAAAATTCTGCTGGTGTGTTTAATTCCGTTACTGGTAAACGCCCAAATTATTGACCAGAATTTTTTAATAACCTCCGGAATTGACGCCGGACTGGATAAAGGGGACAGCCTCTGCCGGATGATTATCAATGTTGATATTCCGTCGGCTTATCCCGGTAAAGTCTATTTCCGGGTATTCGATGCCGATCTGGGCGATACCTACGATAATCCCGGCCAAAATTCCCAAACTCGTTACCTGGTTTTCGGGCAAAATGGAATAAATCCGAATATTTTTTCAATTAACGACTCCCTGAATATCACCGCTGCTCTCGTTAAATTAACACTTGGCCTGGACCAGTACTATGATAATCGCTGGCGCACAATCGGCAGCTTTGCCATGAACCAGGGCCAGCCGAAAGGCGACCGTACACTTTTCCAGGTTGTTGTCGATGGTATCAGCGGATCGGGCCGGAATCGCTACCAGGTCTTTGTTTCGGCTGATGACAAACGCAACGAAACAATTGACGGGTCTGTGGTCACGTCGCCGGCTTTGGCTTTAAGGTTGGCAAACAATCCGAGGATGAGTACCCAACTTTCATTTTCAATCCCCCAGAATTGCGATACGATTCTCGTTAATAATTTCGATGGTGATATTGATCGAAGTCCCAATAAAATCGCATTTGAATCAAATTTTCGAAACAATCTGAAAATCAAGGCATCGGGTGATGGAAAACTGGTGACAACCGCAATTGCTGTGCAAAAAGAGGAAATGGGTCGTAAAGCAGCGCTGGTTATTGAAGGCAATGTCGCAACCAATAACGTCCAGATCTGGATCACTGATAAAAAGGCTGCAACTCTGCCGCTGGATTACCCGCCGCAACTTGCCCCCCGTAATTCCCTGCCGGTACCGAAATTCAAGGTTATCCCGCTGGCGGAGTGTAACACGCTGATCCTGGATGCCACAGAATCTTCTGATGCCGATGGCGATGAACTGACATTTCAATGGTTCTTTGAAGGTGGCGAGACCGATCAGGGCGTACGCATTGCCCATGACTTTAAAAAGCCGGGCAAACATCCTGTCAAACTTCTCGTGGTGGATAATTCAATTTACATAGCCAATACATCCCGGTTAACTCAAACAGTGGTTGTCAATGATCCACCCCATGCCATGATTGAGGGAGCCAAGAAAGCAGCGCCTTATCAAAATGTATTTTTTGACGGAAATAAATCCACCGATACCGATGGAAACATCATCGGTTACCAGTGGAATATGGGTGATGGCACCGTTAAAACCGGTGTCAAAGTCAGCCATAAATATACCCGGCCGGGTAATTATAAAGTAACATTGACCGTCGAAGATGATGGTACAACCTTATGTACAAAAGGGAAGACCACGGCGGACATCTGGATCAACCGGGCTCCGCAAGCCCGATTCAATCTTGCGAAGAACCTGATTGCCGTTGACGAACCGGTATCCATGGATGCCAACGGATCGATTGACAGTGACGGTGAGATTGTTAAATACAGTTGGGATTTTGGTGACGGAGCCAAAGCGGAAGGCATTAGTACCAGTCATAAATATCGCCAGCCGGGCAAATATACCGTGCAACTGACGGCCCAGGATGATTCCGAACTGGGCAACGCTGAATCCTATCTGCAGGAGATAATCACCGTCAATGCACCACCGGTTGCAGCCGCTGAGTTTCCCAAAATTGTGGCTGTCAATGAACTGGTCGTGATGGATGCGGCAAAATCAATTGATCCCGACGGCCAATTGTCCGAATATCGCTGGACTCTGGGAGATGGTTCTTCTAAAGCCGGTGTGAAAATCAGTCATCAGTACGCAAAACCCGGGACCTATCCGGTTAAATTGCTCGTTATTGATAACACATCAACATTAAATAATTCAAACGAGGTTAATTACTCAATCCGTATCAACGATCCGCCGGTTCCCAATGCCGGGGGCGATCGGTTGCTCAATGAAAGTGTGGTTGAATTTGACGCCAGCGGTTCCTCTGACAGTGATGACGAGATCATTGAATACAGGTGGGATTTCGGGGATAATAAGACCGGTAGTGGTATAAAGATCGCACATGTCTATGCATCACCGGGCACTTACAATGTGACATTAACCGTCAAGGATGCTTCAGGGACCAAAACAGCCATGCAGTCCGAAACTGTCACGAT
>JAFGXZ010000359.1 GCA_016936335.1 Fidelibacterota bacterium | reverse complement strand
TCATCCAGGCTGATTTTCGGAAAGTTGATTTGAACCGGGACTTCGGCCTGGCGATCCTGAGCTTCGGGGATTTTAATACTTTTCCACGAAAAACCGCCCGCCTTTTACTGAAAAAACTTTTTAACGAAATTAAACCGGGGGGACTGATGCTCCTGGAGATCCTGACTGAGGAAGGCGTTCAAAATATCGCCGAAAGAGACGCCAGTTGGTTGGTTCAGGAATCGGGGATTTTTTCCGAGCAGCCGCATCTTTTCATGGATAAGTATCGTTTCAATAACAAGAGTCGCTCGGCAGAGGCAGATTATTTCGTCATCAATGATGTCGGAAGAATTGATCATTACAGTCAGCACTATGCTCGGTATTCCGATGATGAGTATCAGCATTTGTTGCTGGACAGTGGCTTCAAAACCGTGGAATTCTACCCGGGCTTTGGTTCCGGCAGCCACGACTTCGCCGATGATTTGCAGATCATCGTAGCGCGAAAGTAAAGAAATCAGTAAAATTTCACCTTAAGTTAAAACACTTTCCGCGGGCAAGACCGGGTCGGGAAATCTATCCAGAGCCCTCAGACAGGCACCGGTGGCTGATTACCCATTCTGCTGCGCTAACGGACTGTGATACAAATCAACTGTTCATTTCCATAAATTTAAAAAACCCGTAACATTTTCCAGATCAACGTCTCTATAGATCAAGTGCTCATAAAATCACAGATTATATGACACAAAGCACTTGTGAATTAGGATAAAAACAGTAAAATATCGCAATTATCAAATGAACTACCCCGGGGCAAGCCCCGAAACCGAATCATAATCAGATCAAGAATGATAATGATAATGCCAATGAATCCCGCTGTCGGTAAAATAGTATTGCATGCTTTTTTTGCTGCCGACTGTTTATAAATTGAAAACCACTGTTGTGAAATGAAGTATGACAGTGTCAGGAAACCCGTCAGAACGAGTAAAATAAATACCATGATTGGATTAAGATCACCTATGAACCGCTGATACGGTTCCTTGTCTGTCAGGTAAAGAATCGTAGTGATGCCGAGGATACCAATTGACAGCGATCCGTATATTCGGTATTGTACCGGATTATTTTTACATAGTCTGTCAGGATTCATGGATCATTGCCCCGGATATTGGCACTGAAAATCCAATGATGATAAATGGTAAAAATTCAAAGCAACAGTACCCCGATATCATCTCCACAGACGGATAATTATTATCAGACATGTTATGACGGTGATCGCAGTAATCCAATACTTCGATTGCCAGTATTTACGGTCTTTGTACTTTTTATACAAAGTACTGTGGATCGACATGAGAAATGGCGGAATCGCCATCGGCAGAAGCCCGATTTCATTATCTAGAACCCTTTTTGAAAAATAAGCCAATACAATAATGCAAAAACCTGTCGCTAAAGCAATATAAATCAGCGGTGATTTCGTTAATTTTTCGAATACTGACATTTTAAAATTCTTTCTACCAAAAGATAATATTTTTGCCTCAAAATGAAAATGAGATAAATCAACAACCATCGTATCATGCCATCTCTACTTCTCGGGATAAATACCTTATCCGGCTTATCATGGAGATCGTACTCAATACAAGCAGTATCAGGGTCAGTACTTTGCGTATCATTGGGTGGGGGATGAGCAGTGTAAGAAAAATCATCAACATGAGAAAGGCCCCAAGGTACTTACCGACGGGATCATACACTGGTCTTTTCAACCCCGATGTTATGACAAATGCCATGAAGGGCACAATGATTAGTGCAAAGAGAGATAATCCGTACCAGGATTTTTGAAAGAATGCTGAAAAGACCACAAGTATCAGAATAAAATCGACGCTGGCATCAAGATATGCACCAACGTCCGATGTCGCTCCAAGATTGCGGGCAACCATGCCATCGATAATGTCGGTGAACGCCGCCAGCACAAACACTGCAATTGCCAGGATACAGGAGCTGTTTAAAAAGATATAGTAGAATACGGGCGCCGCCGCCAAACGAATCAGTGTTATGGCAGATGGGATTACCTGTTTGGATAAGCGTCTCTGCATGGTTACCTCCCTTGATTAAAAGTGCTTTTCACCGTTGCCGGATTTCGCAAGCCTTCATTTACTGTAATCCGGTAAATACAACTGCGAAAACAATATTGAACGGATTGATAAATGAATAGCCGGGATCTTCGTTCAATAATGTTGCTGCCGGAATTCTTCTGCGGTTGTTAAAATCATTGAAGATAAGTTCATCAGATTCCTGGTTATACCCAACCAGCAGAATGAAATGATCATAGGCCCATTGCGGGAATTGAGTCGGATAGACCTTGACCCCGATCATCACAGGATTTCCCTGCAAAACCTGAGGGATTACTTTTTTATATAAAAAATCATGGTATTTTTCTGATAATTGATCCGAATCGGGAATTTTGTACGTTTCGGTAATTTCTTGATAGGGTATCTGCAATGCGCTCATGGCAACGAACATCTCATCGCTGTGCAGACCTCTGCCCGGGTTGCCGCCGAC
>JAFGXZ010000358.1 GCA_016936335.1 Fidelibacterota bacterium | reverse complement strand
TGATATACCGGAAAATATTCAGAAAAAACTTGGAGTCAGAAATAGTGATATTATTACTAACCTGGTAAACGATGTCATCGACTGGTCTTCAAAAAACGGAAAAATCGGTTTTTCTACGGAAATGTTCGAATTGCTGAAAGAATTTAAACAATTCAGCCGGATAAATATTTATCGAAATCCCAAAATGGCTTACTGGAACAATTACTCAAGAATAGTGCTTTCGTCGATTTACCAATACCTGCACCAACTATTTTACACATTTAGTACCGATTGGGATAAATACGCTGCAAGTAATACCGCATTGGATAACAAATTTGGAAAATACATATCTTCATTGAAGGATGTTTACGAAAAATGTGCCTATGATATCAACATTATTCTAAAAGATTATATCGCCGGGATGACCGATAATTACGCACTGCATTGCTTCGAAAATATTCTCACAGCCGGAACAACAGGACTATAAGTAACTCTTTTATAATGACTAAAGATTTAGAAAATATTAAACAATCACTCTTGCATCAACGACTGCTTGCTTTTCTGGAATCTGCACCTGGGATTGTTCATAACATCAATAATCCTTTAACAATTATTTCTACCCGCGCACAATTGCTGCAGATGAAAATGCCTGGGAACCAAGATTTCAAGAAAATGACCGAACAAAGTAAGGCGATTGAAGCAATTCTGAATAATCTTGTATTCATCAGCCAAAATATTTCGAATGATCAACTGCGGAAGTTTGACATAAATACTTTATTAAAAAATGAAATGGAATTTTTAAATGCTGACGCTCTTTTTAAACACAATACAAGCAAAGTTTTTCAGTTCTACCAGAGTCCATTAATAATCACAAGCAGTTATTTTCATATCTCAACCCTGGTCTATTGTATCATGCAGGTGTTGTTAGTTCAATTAAAAGATTCTGTCGAAAATAAAATCACTATAATTAGCGAAAAAGCCTTAGATTCCGTAAGGTTTAAAATTGGTTCACGTATACTAAACCATAGAGAAGTCAATAATTTTATATCTTCAATTTCTTCACCATCGGATAGTCCACACTTAACACATTTATCTGATGCCAAGCGTTTGGCAAATGAAATTGGAATAACGTTATTAATAAACAATAACTCGGACAATATAGAATTCACCGTATCAATTCCACTAAAGTAATGAATGATTTAGCACACCCGATCAGAATCCTTATTGTCGACGATGAACCTTATATATGTGAGGTTCTGACCGAAATTCTGCACGACGAAAATTATCTGTCCGATTCAGCAAATAGCGGGAATGAGGCAATTGAAAAGTGCCGGTCAATGCAATATGATTTAATTCTTTTAGATATCGGTATGCCGGCCATGAGCGGAATTGATGTATTAAGGCAACTGCTGCAGATTGATCCGACAATTACAGTCATAATGGCGACGGCTCAGCGGGACATTGAAACCGTAGTCGAAGCGATAAAAATCGGCGCTGAAGATTATATATTAAAGCCCTTTAATGATATCACAATTATTAAAACCGCTGTTAATAAAGCCCTGAAATTAAAAGCCATCAAAGATGAAAACCGTTACTTGAAAGGGCAACTGAAGCAACGTTTAAAACCCCATTCAATTATCGGCAATTCCATCCAAATTCAGGACCTTTTAAAAATGATTCACAAAATCGCGCCATTAAATACATCGGTTCTGATCACCGGGGAAACCGGCACTGGTAAAGAGTTGGTCGCCCATGCAATCCACCAATACAGTGAGCGATCTGACAAGAAGTTTATCAGTATAAACTGTGGCGGACTTCCGGAAACCTTACTGGAATCGACACTCTTTGGCTATGAAAAAGGCGCTTTTACCGGTGCCTATAAGCAAACCAAGGGCGTCTTCGAAGACGCCGAGAGTGGCACTCTCTTCCTTGACGAAATCGCGGAGACCAGCCCTGCACTGCAGGTACGTTTTCTACGGGTATTGCAGGAACGGACATTTCAGCGGGTCGGCGGAACCGAGGCCATCCAGGCAAATGTTCGAATCATTTCTGCTACAAATAAGGACTTATTGAAAGAGGTCAAAGCGGGTAACTTTCGTGAAGATTTATTTTATCGGTTGAATGTCATTTCGATTCCTGTTCCGCCACTGCGTGAGCGCCGGGATGATATTCCACTCCTTATTAAACACTTCATCCAGAAATATGCTGCATTGCATAACAGTCAGGTTCAAAGCGTCGATAAAACTGTCATTGAGTCACTGACCAACCACAGCTGGCCCGGAAATATCCGCGAACTTGAAAATGTTATTGAAAGAGCTGTGGCTTTATCAGAACACTCAAAACTGATTCTTTCCGACTTGCCAGATTCGGTTTTATACGGAAACGAAGAAAACAAATCCACGAAAAAATATCATAAGTTTTCAGAGGCAAAAGACAATTTTGAACGATATTTTCTGCTGCAGGCGTTACAACGAAACAAATGGAATATTGCTAAAGCTGCCCGAGAAAGTAATATACCCCGTCAAAATTTTTACCAGAAGATGAAAAAATATAACATTTCCCGTCACTAATATGTAACATATTTGTTACATATTTCAATTAGTCTTTATCGATACATACTGTCATAATTATCTGACTATTCCAGTTGGACGTGTCATTATTATATGACACATCCAATTAAAATCATTACTAATATTCCATATCCAACTAATTAATTAATATTTATTTAGAGATATTGGCACATATTTTGGCATATATCACTTCAACGTTTGAGTAATAATTGAAAATTGGATCATGCAGACAACAAACATAAATAATACCCCGGAACAAGTACAGGTTCAGCAACGAATCCAATCGTTTGTTCTTCTTAACCGAATTCCAACGACTGATCTGAAAAACCTGGGTTTTATCGATCCGACTGTGGTGGCACTAATACCAGAAGATATTGCTCAATATTTTCACGCTATTGCATTTGCTCAGAAAAATAATGTTCTGTCTGTTGCTTTAGCAAATCCTTTTGACCCGATTGCTCGCGACGTTATTCAGAAGAGAACCGGATTTAAAATTGATATCAGTTATGCAAATGTTGAAAGTATCGATGCAGAAATTGATAAATTTTATTCACAAAAAGTAAATCTCGAAGAGAGCATGAAAGAGCTCGTCAATTTCGAGGTTGATGACGAGAAGGAAGAAGACAACGAAGAACAGTTGCGGATTGAAGCCGAAGATGCTCCTGCGATCAAGTTTGTCAACCTGTTGTTACTGCAAGCGAGTCAGGACCGCGCCAGCGATGTTCACATTGAACCGCAGGAAAAAGAGGTTAAAATCCGCCTTAGAGTTGACGGCATTCTTAGAGAAATCTCACCACCCCCAAAACGAATGCAATCCGGCATCATATCCCGTATTAAAATTCTTGGAGGTCTGGATATTGCCGAACGCCGTGTACCACAAGATGGCAGAACAAAAATAAAAATTCTGGGTCGCCAGATTGATATACGTATTTCGTCGTTACCAACTATTTATGGTGAAAAGATCGTAATGAGAATCCTGGATAAGGGTAGCATTTCATTAAATATTGATGATATTGGTTTTGAAAATGACCTGATGACAAAATTTAAAAACGTACTTTCTTTGGCTCATGGAATGGTTCTGGTCACGGGTCCGACAGGTTCAGGCAAAACAACAACACTCTATTCGGCACTAAATTATGTGAATTCTCCTGAGAAAAACATAATTACTGTTGAAGATCCGGTTGAATACCGCTTAAAAGGCATCAATCAGATTCAGGCCCGTCCCCAGGTGGGATTGACCTTTGCAGCCGGATTACGCTCAATTCTGAGGCAGGATCCCGATATAGTCATGGTTGGTGAAATCCGCGATAAGGAAACCGCTGAAATTGCTATTAAGGCATCATTAACCGGTCATCTGGTACTATCGACTCTTCATACTAATGATGCTGTATCTACTGTCATCCGGTTAATCAATATGGGTATTGACAAGTACCTGATCTGTTCGGCGTTATCTCTGATCATTGCCCAACGCCTGACCCGTCGAATCTGTTTACACTGTAAAACAAAATATACACCGGATGAAGAAACCATGCTACGGTTACACACACTTCAAATTGACACTACAGGTTACAATTTTTATAAAGGAACCGGCTGTGATCATTGTGGTGGCACCGGATTCTGGGGCCGCATGGCAATCTATGAATTTTTCTTCATTAATTCTGAAATCAAGGAAATGATCATCAACGACGCTTCCGAAGAAACCATTCGGAAACGCGGCACGGAACTTGGCATGGAGTCTCTCCTTCATCACGGTATGAAAAAGGTAAAAGAGGGACGAACAACGATAGATGAAGTATTGAGAATTGTCTAATGCCTAATTTTAATTACATTGCACTAAGCACAAACGGTCGGAAAACAAAAGGGGTTCTTTCAGCATCCTCTGAGATTCAATTAGCAATGCAGCTCCAGAAAAAATCCATGACCCTCATATCTGCAAAAGTAGTCAATGTAAAAACCGTAGAAACTTCACCAAAAACCAATTCATTCTTCACATTCCAGAAACCGATTGATTCTGATGATCTGGTTGTCTTCTTCCGACAATTGTCGACCATGGTCGGTGCCGGTGTACAGCTGGTTGACAGCCTTGATATACTTCAGGATCAGTGTGAAAAGCCAATGTTTCAAAAAGTTGTTGCCAGTTTACGCAGCGATTTAAAAAAGGGTGAAAATTTTTCTGAAGCACTGTCCAAACACACCGCGGTATTTTCAACCCTCGCAATATCAATGGTCAAGGCTGCCGAAATCGGCGGAAATCTCGCCGGCATTCTTGACCAGTTAGCTACTTATGTCGAAGATAAAGACAAAATTGATAAAAAGATTAAAGCCGCGATTTCCTACCCGAAATTTATTTCGATCTTTTTCGCGCTGGTAGTATCGGCAGTTATATTTGGGCTTGTCCCAAAATTCCAGGACATTTTTGCCAGCTTTGGCGCCGAACTCCCCGGTCCGACTTTGGTCATTATCGCTATCAGCAATTTTGCTAAAAAGAACATTCTAATAGAGATCAGTCTGATCATTGCCCTGATTTTTGGTTTTAAATTCCTTAAGAAAAATCCTCAGGGTCGCCGATTTCTGGACAAAATAGTATTTCAAATTCCTGTTTTTGGTGCAATGATTAAAAAATCCATTATTGCCCGTTTCAGTAAGACACTGGGCACTCTTACTAAAAATAATGTCCCATTGGTTGATTCACTGGGACTCGCTGCGGAGACTTCCAACAATGTTATAATCATCGAAACGGTTGACATGGTCAAAGACGGAATTTCAGGTGGCTTATCACTGGGAAAATCGATGATGCAGCATGCTTTATTTCCGGTAATGATGGTCAAAATGATCACGGTTGGAGAGGAATCGGGCTCTCTGGAATTAATGCTTGAAAAAGTCGCTGAATTTTATGATCGGCAATTTAATGCCACTATCGATTCGATTTCGACAATAATCGAACCGATTCTGATGATCGGATTGGGTATACTGGCACTGGTTGTGGTAATTGCCCTTTATCTGCCAATTTTCCAAATGACAGGAGCCATTCATGGCTAGTAGTTATAAAATACGTTCTATTAAAATTCCAAAAGGAGGAAATGTTATGAAGACGTTAAGAAATGAATCGGGTTTCACACTGGTTGAATTGATGATTGTCATCGTCATTGTTGGAATTCTTGCCGCCGTGGCTGTTCCAATTTATCAGTCAAACATCAGTAAAGCCAAAATGACAGAGTGCGACGCAGCATTAGGGACGATACGCACCGGTTTGCGCGTTTATTACGCTGCAAACAGTGTCTATCCAACTGCCGCTGCCGGTACTGCTGTCACTGCGGTATCGGGGCTGGGTGTCAGTACAACTGATCTGGCTGGAAAATATTTCACAGCAAGTTTGTACACAATCGAGTCTGCTGACACTTTTTACACGTTAACCTGTGACAGTGATGGCATTCTGGGCGGAACAGATCGCACATTGAATGAACTGGGTGTTTTCACCGGAGGCCCAAGTTAATAGTTACTGAAAAGCGGAGAGGAGAATTTAATTCTCCTCTCCCCTCTCCGGGAAAAACGATGAAGCCATTATTAAAAAATATAATCAACAGTGACAATGGAGTTACCCTGGCCGAAACGGCTGTCGCCATTTTAATAATGACCATATTGATTATTGGCGGCCTGCAATTTGTCTCGGTCGGTCGAGAGCAGATGACCGTGGAAAAATATCAGCGAATCGCATTAATAATCGCTGAGAGCCGCCTTGAAACTGTTCGCAAGTATTCATGGGAAATCCTGTCAGATAGTTTATCAGAATCCAATACCAGCATTATGCTGAAAGATGTGTTGGGCACACGCACCACCGTTGTCACGGATATCGATGATGATTTCGATGGAACCGGCGGATCTGATTTGGATGCTAATACTGTTGATTATAAACACATTGAAGTTACCGTCGCATGGGCATTAACTCAATCACTTAGCCTGGAAACCGATATCAGCGAGTATTTTTATGATATGGCTCAATAAAATTTTATCTGCTGACTCATGTGGTTTTACCCTGACGGAACTCAGTATTACCATTGTCGTGTCTTCGATATTGATTCTGTTTGTTGCAAGTCTTTTAATAATCTCAAACGAACAGATGATTAAATCCAGAATAGAGGTCCAGGATATTCGGGATCACACGCTGATTACCCAAATTTGTTCAAGAATTATTCGTGAAGGAAGTGGAATTAATTCAAAAATTTATACAGATTCAACCAAAACAACTCTTAGCAGTTCTGGTTCCTGCCTGAGTGTGACTGCTCCTGATTCGACCACAACTTCGCTATTTACAGGCAATAACGATTTCGTGCTAGTAAAGACGAATGGCGTCAAAAATAGACTAGTAAAAAGTATCGTCAATAATCTCAGTTTTTCTGAGTTCTATAATCCGGATTCCTTGCGGACCATCCGGATGGTATTGACGACAAATCAAAATGGTAGTCCATTGACTACAACCCAATATTATTCATTTCGGAATTGAGCTCAGATGGAAACGATAATTATTATATTACTTTTTACTCTTGGGGCAATTATTGGCAGTTTCTTGAATGTCCTGATTTATCGACTCCCAATAAAAGAGTCAATCCTATTTCCCTCTTCGCACTGCCCAAACTGTCATCACCCACTCCGTGTTTGGGATAATATTCCGATTATCAGTTATTTAATGGTTAGAGGACATTGTTTCCACTGCCAATCATCGATACCGATTCGGTACTTTCTCGTGGAGATTATCAGTGCATTGTCATGGATTGTTCTCTATTATAAATTCGGACTCAGCATTGATTTTGTACTACAACTGGTCCTTATTTCGATATTAATCGTTTGCACTTACACGGATCTTGATCACCGCCGGATTTTGAATTCAGTCGTGTTGTTCGGATATGGTATTGGATTCGCCATTATTATAATATTAAATCCATCTTCGATTATGGATTCAATTCTGGGAATGACATCAGGTTTAGCATTTATGCTTTTTTGGGCAGTCATTGGAAAGTTACTTTTCAGACAGACTGCATTAGGAGCCGGTGATATAAAACTGGCGGCGATGATCGGTATTTTCACCGGTGCCAAATTTAGCTTATTTATCCTGATTTTGTCCTTTACCCTGGCAGCACTTTATGTCATTATTCCCGCATTAAAAAACGGGAAAATACTCGGCAGACAGCTGCCTCTTGCACCTTTTATCGCAGTGTCAACTCTTATTACCCTGTTATTTGGTAATGAATTAATTCAAAGCTACCTGGATCTGGTATTTTAATTATGAAACCGTTTTTGAAAAACCTGAAATCTGAAGACGGCGTCGTTTTGGCGATGATAATGGTTTTTTTCCTGTTTATGACGATTGTCGGTTCGACATTACTCTCAATGGCATCCCAGGAAATTATGTTCAGCCGACATGAGATCCAGAAAACTCAATCCTACTTTAATGCTGAAAGCGGTCTGAACATCGCCCTGTGGCGGATAAATCAGGGCGTTGATAGCGATGCATCGTTCAGTTCAAGTTCAATCAGTGTCGAAGTTGATACGATTAATCTGACATTGACTGCCAATGGCGTCACCGGAACTTATTCAACGAGTCTGTCCTGGGGTCTTAAGGAAGATTATGTCTTTGATCATACTATATCGTTTGGTACGGTTTTGGATACCAGCCATTTTACACTGACTTCAGGAGCTGCGGCTGATATTTCCCAATTCGATGTGCTCCCCGCCATTGATCTGCCTTACTACCTGTCGATTGCTGATTATGTCTATTATTCTGATCAGGTTTTCAGTTCTGTGTTACCGGAAGGAATTCATTTCATAAATGGTCATATTAATGCGAACAATGGGACCGAGTTAAATGGAACGTTGATCGCTACAACCGGGATAAAATTCGTTGGAATTGTTACCATTATCGCCCAGCAAGTGCCCGACACCAACATCTATTATCCGGCATTAATTTCCTATGATTCAACGTTGGTTGAAGATAACGAAGTAAGTGGTGTACCGAGTCTGACAATTCTCGGTGCAATCTATTCGAACGGTTTTATCAGTTTTGCCGGCAGTACATTATCAGGACCCATCATAGCACCTGAAGTGGAATTAAAATCCGGGGTGATAATCGACGACCTGGGATATCCTGAGTACTATAACACTCCCCCGGGATTTGAGCCCACAGAAGGACAAGACCTGGTCAAATTTTTTAAAATTGGTTCATGGAGAAGGTTGAATTAGTGATGTTTAAAGAGGCAATCAGTGTCGGATTAGATATTGGTCATAATTCCATAAAGATGGTCGGTCTGCGTAAAAAGCATAATGTTAAAATCGAATTCCTGAGGCATTATGATTTATTTCTCACCGATAGAGTCAGGAATCACAAGAACCTGGATACAACTGTCATTACTCAGGTTCTAAGGGAAATGATTCATGATATACCTTTTACTATTCGTAAAGTCCATACAACATTATCAGATATTGATACTGAAATCAGATCTATCGAAATTCCCCTGGTTTCCGGAGACGAAATCAAATCCGCCCTACGCTGGAATCTGATGAGCACAATCTCATCCGAAATAGACAAAATGGAGTACGATTATCAGGTAATCAACCGCGATAAAGTGAAAAACAGTATGACGGTTACCGTTGGGTTGGTTTCCCGGAATACATTGGATAATCAAATGGATCTAATTTCCCGTACACGTCTTGAAGCATTGAGCATCGATATCGATTCTCTGGCAATCTATAATTGTTTCATAGCGCTCAATCCATTCAAGGAAAATCAAACGGTCATTCTCCTCAATATTGGTGCTGAAAAGACGACAATCATCATTGTCCATCCCGATCACGATCCCTATATATCATCCCGACCGATTGGTGGAAATTATATTACGCGACAAATTGAATCCACCCTGCGTACCTCATTCAGGGAAGCGGAAGAACAGAAAATTCTGTTTAATAGCCAAAATATTTCTGATTTAGAATTGAATAATAAAATCAGCTTCTCGGATACGGAGTGGCAGAATATTCTCAATAGTTTTTCTGATTCATTATCAAATTTAATCAGCAGTGCGAATATTCATTACCAAGTTCTCTATGGTAAGGAATCGGCTGCAAAAATTTTCCTGACTGGTGGCAGCGCCTTTCTCCACCGCCTGGATTTGCTCATTGCACAACAGACAAAAATTCCGGTTTTTCGCTGGAATCCACTTGAAAGTAATCAGTTTATATTTGACAGCTCCGATCATGCAACTCTCCTGTCTGGCCCGCTCTTCACAACTGCGATTGGATTGGCATTAAGAGATTAATATGGAACCTATATACATCAATCTGTTGGTCAAATCAAAACTGCAAAAAAAACAGTATAGGGTCAAATTTACTTTATCGCTATTCTATATAATGC
>JAFGXZ010000357.1 GCA_016936335.1 Fidelibacterota bacterium | reverse complement strand
CCGGCTATCAGTTGTGGTCTCTGAAACCCGGTTGACCTGTCGAAAGCCGGTCAACGTCCGACCTTCGACCGGCTTGAAACCGGGTTTAACTGTGTGCCGCATTAATCCTAACGGCAGAAATTTAAAAACTGACTTATATTGTTAATAATGTTAAATTCTTGACAAGCAAAGGACAGATGATGGAGACAGAAAAATTTTCCCCGGCAGCGAAAGATATCTATAAACAGGCGTTGCATTATGTATCACAGAAAGAAGTGGAGGCCCGCAAGACCGGAAAAATCACGGTGACTCAGTTATTTGAATTGGCCAGCGGATTGTTCATTCCATTGACCGGTCAGAGCAGTTGAATTCCTATGCCATTTACTATTTTGACACGGCTGATATAACCCGTAGTCATGTCATTAACACGGCCATTTTTACGACTGTTTTGGCTCGTGGAATCGGATACAAAGGTGATGACCTGATCAGAGTATGTGCCACGGCCCTGTTGCATGATATCGGTATCGCCAAAACGGAT
The DNA here is from genome assembly GCA_016936335.1 of Fidelibacterota bacterium. GTDB lineage: Bacteria > Fidelibacterota > UBA2242 > UBA2242 > UBA2242 > B118-G9. The sequence continues at coordinate 2,251 of JAFGXZ010000357.1, read as the reverse complement.
GTTTCTATTATTAATAAACTCATCGATCAATTAGGTCCGGATGAGATTAAGGCAGTAAAAAATCACTCCGAATCTGGATATGAAATTATTACTCGATCCGATGATAAACTTGAAAATTTGGCGCAGGCGGTGTATCAACACCATGAAAAAGGAGACGGTTCGGGATATCCGCGGCAACTGACGGATAAAGAGATGCTTCCAATCGCGCAGATTTTATCATTAATTGATATTTACGAATCGTTAATTCATCCGCGTAATCACCGGGATGCTTTGATTCCACCATTGGGGATTCAGGATTTGATCAAGCAGGAAGGCAAACGATTTTCCAGACCACTGATGAAAGCCCTGATCGAATCAATATCTATATATCCGGTTGGTTGCTATGTCAAGCTGAATTCCGGTGAAATTGCCAAGGTATTTAAAACCAATCCTCATTTGCCCACACGTCCTCAGGTCAAAGTATTATTCGACGCAAAAGGGCAGAGTACGTCCAGGCAGGTCGTTGATCTGGCGCAGGAAAACCTGATCACCATTAAAACATGCATTCCTCCGCCGGGCATGCGAAGAATAGAATAATTGCTTTGAAATTATTGATTTGGACAAAGTCGTAAGCCGGCCTGAGCGGCAGAGCCTAAGACTCTTTATCCCTGATTAAATCTGAATAGAGTATCTTCATACAATCCGGGCAGATACCATGACTGAACACGGCGTCGGAATGATCCATAATATACTTTTCAACCTGTTCGTAATAACCATCATCATTGCGGATTTTTTTACAATTGGCACAAATGGGAATCAATCCGCTGAGAGTTTTAATTCTCGACAGTGATTCTTTTAATTCACCAATCAGAGTTTCCCGTTCTTTTTCAACATTGATACGTTCTTCAATTTCATGTTTTAATTGCTGGTGAGCCGTGAAAATCTCGGTATTTTTTACAATCAATCGTTTGTTATCGCGGGATTTCTGGCGATAGAGAATGATAATGCCGAATATTATAAACAATGACGATAGGGACAGAAGGATCAATATCCGTTGAACATTTTTTTGCTGGGCTATTTCCAGTTCGACAATACGCTTTTCCTGGGTAAGTTGCTGTTTCTCTTTTTGTTGTTTATCAATTTCGTCGTTTACCAGATAGGCAGTGATTTTATTGGAAATCTCGAAGTTCGTCACACTGTCGCTGACGGCGATAAATTGCTTAAAATACTTTTTGGTTTTTTCGACATCCTGTTGTTCCAGATAAATTTCGGTGATCTTGCCCAGAACCTCTTTCTCAATATGCCGCTGCCGGCTTTTCCGCGCTATGGATAACGCACCCAAAAGGTAATTGCGGCCTTTTTTAATATCACCCTGTTCCAGGTAAATAAGACCGGTATATTTCATCAAGGTCGCCGTACCGGTAGTAGTTCGAATATCGCGACGAAGTTTTAACGCTTCCTCAAAATATTCCAGAGCTTTCGTGTAATTTTTCTGGAAATAGTAAATTTCACCCATTCCCCGGTAACCGTCGGCGATGGCGGATTTGACCCCGGATTTTTGACGAAGGCGCAATGCGACCTGATGATATTCAAGGGCTTTATCGAGATCGCCGGTTTGAATATATATATCTCCCAACTGACCATAGCAAATTAATATACCAGAGCTGTCACCGGTAGATTCGGATAATTGCTGATAATAGTGTAATGCCATTTGGGAATGCTTCAGTGCGTTTTCAGTGTCGGATATTTGTTTATATAAACGGGCAATCGAGAAATTCAGCCACCCCAGCCCTTCTATATAACCTGCAGTTTCATAGTATTGCCGGGCAGTATCATACAGATTGAGTGCTTTAACATATTGTCCCCAATGTCCGTATGTATTGGCCAGATTGTTGAGAGTCCGGCCGATTAGAATCGGATCATGGAGGTTTTGAATTATTGCCAATGCATCGAGGTAACACTCTTCCGCTTTGGCCTGTTCATTCAGCAGATAGTACGCATTTCCCATTCGTAGAAGGCATTGGCCGATACGACCGGAATCGGCGAGTTCTTCGGCAATTTCCATGGATTGCTGCATATATGTATTCGTCAATTCCTGGGATCCTATATAATAGTAATTTTCACCTGCGGCGTATAGAGCGTCTCCAACGGCTTTTTTATCATCGATTGATCTGGCCAGCGCAACGGCGCGGAGAAATATCGGGATTGCGTCCTGCCGGGATTGAACAGCTATCCGGTTGGCCAACTGAATTGTCAGGGCTACCTTTTTGCT